>DASTTC010000116.1:0-7985 GCA_035760345.1 Burkholderiales bacterium
ATGCCGCCGCCGATGACCAGAATGTGCTTCGGCACGCCCTTCAGCTCGAGCGCCCCGGTGGAATCCACGATGCGCGGATCCTCCGGCAGGAAGGGGAGCTTCGCCGCCTGCGATCCCGCGGCGATGATCGCGCTCTTGAAGCGCACGTTCGACTTGTCCTTGCCTTCGACGGCGAGCTGGTTCGCGCCCGTGAACGCGCCTACGCCCTGCACCACCGTGACCTTCCTCATTTTCGCCATCGCGGCGAGTCCGCCGGTCAGCTTGCCCACCACCTTGTCCTTGAAGGCGCGCAACTTGCCAAGATCGACCTTCGGCTCGCCGAAGACGACGCCGTGATCGCCGAGCGCCTTTGCCGCGTCCATCACCGCCGCGGTGTGCAGCAGCGCCTTCGAAGGAATGCAGCCGACGTTCAGGCACACCCCGCCCAGCGTGGGGTAGCGCTCCACCAGCACGGTCTTCAGACCCAGGTCGGCGGCGCGGAAAGCGGCGGAGTAGCCACCGGGTCCGGCGCCGAGCACCACCACGTCGCAGTCGAGATCGGCCATCTACAGCAGCGACCGGCGGATATCCGCAAGCACGCTCGCAAGATAGGAGGTGAAGCGCGCCCCGGCCGCCCCGTCGATCACGCGGTGGTCGTAGGCAAGCGACAGCGGCAGCATCAGGCGCGGCTCGAACGCCTTGCCGTTCCACACCGGGCGCAGCACCGCCTTCGAGACGCCGAGAATCGCGACCTCGGGCGCATTGATGATCGGCGTGAACGCGCTGCCGCCGATGCCGCCAAGGCTCGAAATGGAGAACGTGCCGCCCTGCATGTCGCCGGGCTTGAGCTTCTTGTCGCGCGCGAGTTTCGAGATCTCGGCCAGTTCGCGCGCCACGTCGAACACGCCCTTGCGATCGGCATCGCGCACCACCGGCACCACCAGCCCGTCGGGCGTGTCCACCGCGACGCCGATGTTGTAGTACTTCTTCACCACCAGGGTCTCCCCGGTGCGATCGAGGCTGGCGTTGAAGTTCGGGTGCTGCCGTAGCGCCGTGACACAAGCCTTGATGAGGAAGGCGAGCATCGTCAGCTTGAAACCCTGCTTTTCGGTGTCCGCGGTATTGGACTTCCTGAAGGCTTCCAGGTCGGTGATGTCGGCCTCGTCGAACTGGGTGACATGCGGGATGGAAATCCAGTTGCGGTGCAGATTCGGGCCGGAGAGTTTCTGCAGCCGCGTGAGCGGTTTCATCTCGACCGGGCCGAACTTGGCGAAATCGACATCGGGCCAGGCAGGAACGTTGAACGGCAATGCACCGCCTTTCGCTCCCGGCGCGGCGGCGGGCACCGCGGCGAGCGCGCCTTTCACGAACCCCTGGACGTCGGCGTGCAGGATGCGGCCCTTGGGGCCCGTGCCACGCACGCGGCCGAGGTCCACGCCCAATTCGCGCGCGAACTTGCGCACTGAAGGACTGGCGTGCGGCTTCGCCTGCGTCGCGTCCTGCGGCTCCTTCGGCACGGGCGGAGGCTGCGGCACTGCGGCTTCCGGCACCGCCGCGGGCGCGGACGCCGCTTTCGGCTGCTTGGCCTGCGGCGCCGCCGGGGCGGCCCCCTCGGCCGCAAGCTCGAGCTCGAGAATCGTCGAGCCTTGCGACACCTTGTCGCCGACCTTGAGCTTCATTGCCGTGATCCTGCCGGCGGCGGGCGAAGGAATCTCCATCGTTGCCTTGTCCGACTCGACGGTGATGAGCGATTGCTCGGGCGCCACCGTATCGCCCGGCTTCACCAGCACCTCGATCACCGCGACCTCCTTGAAGTCGCCGATATCGGGCACCTTCACCGTCATCGGGCCGGCGGCCTGCGCCGCGGGCGCAGGGGCCGCCGCAGGCTTCTCGGGCTCGGACTTCGGCTTGTGCGGCTCGGGCTTCGGCTTCTCGGGCGTGGGCGCAGCCGTTTCCTTCGGCGCGGCGTCGGCCTGGTCCTCGTCGAGCACCAGGATCGGCGTGCCCTGCGATACCTTGTCGCCGACCTTGACGCGCATTTCCTTGACCGTGCCGGCGCCGGGGGCGGGGATCTCCATCGTCGCCTTGTCCGATTCCACGGTGATGAGCGATTGCTCGGCCGTGATCGAGTCACCGGCTTTCACCAGGACCTCGATCACCTCGACCTCCTTGAAATCCCCGATGTCGGGGACGTTGACTTCTCTCATACCTTGGTCGGATCCGGCTTGTCCGGATCGATGCCATATTTCTTGATGGCTTCGGCCACACTCTTCGCCTTGCCTTCGCCCTGTTCGGCCAGGGCCTTCAGGGCCGCGATGGCGACGAAGAAGCGGTTCACCTCGAAGAAGTGCCGCAGCTTGGCGCGCGAATCGGAGCGTCCGAAACCGTCGGTGCCGAGCACGCGGTAGACGCGCTCCTTCGGCACGAACGGCCGGATCTGATCGGCAAACGTCTTGAGGTAGTCGCTCGCCGCCACCACCGGCCCCGCCGGGCGCCTGGCCAGCGCCTGCGCCACGTAGGGCGTGCGCGGCTTGTCGTCGGGATGCAGCAGGTTCCAGCGGTCCGCGGCCAGCCCGTCGCGCCTGAGCTCGGTGAAGCTGGTGGCGCTCCAGACGTCCGCGGCGATACCCCAGTCCTTCTCCAGCAGTTCGGCGGCCGCCTCGACTTCGCGCAGGATGGTACCCGAGCCCATCAGTTGCACGCGCTGCTTCGCCTTGGACTTCGACTCGCGCAGCAGGTACATGCCCTTGAGGATCCCCGCCTCGACGCCCTCGAGCATCGCCGGGTGCTCGTAGTTCTCGTTCATCATCGTCAGGTAATAAAACACGTCCTCCTGCTCCTGCACCATGCGGCGCAACCCGTCGTGCACGATCACCGCGAGCTCGTAGCCGTAGGTCGGGTCGTAGGAAACGCAGTTCGGGATCACCGAAGAAAGCACGTGCGAATGCCCGTCCTCGTGCTGCAGCCCTTCGCCGTTCAGCGTGGTGCGCCCGGCGGTGGCGCCCAGCAGGAAACCGCGCGCGCGCTGGTCGGCTGCCGCCCAGGCGAGATCCCCGATGCGCTGGAAGCCGAACATCGAATAGAAGATGTAGAACGGCACCGTCACCTGGTTGGAATGGCTGTACGCGGTGGCCGCCGCGATCCAGGAAGAAAACGCACCCGCCTCGTTGATGCCTTCCTCGAGGATCTGGCCCTGCTTGTCCTCGCGGTAGTACATCACCTGGTCGCGGTCCACCGGCTCGTACTTCTGTCCCTCGGGCGCAAAGATGCCGAGTTGCCGGAACATGCCCTCCATGCCGAAGGTGCGCGCTTCGTCGGCGACGATCGGCACCACGCGCGGGCCGATCTCCTTGTCGCGCACCAGCGCCGTGAGCAGGCGCACGAACGCCATGGTGGTGGAGATCTCGCGGCCCTCGCCCGAGCCCTTGAGCACCGCCTCGAACGCCGCGAGCGGCGGCACCGCGGGCGCGCTGTCCGCCTTGCGCCGGCGCTGCGGCAGGAAACCACCGAGCGCCTGGCGCCGCTCGTGCAGATACTTCATTTCGGGCGCATCCGGCGGCGGCACGTAGAACGGCAGCTCGTCGAGCTTGCCGTCCGGGATCGGGATATTGAAGCTGTCGCGCATTTCCTTGAGGGTGGAGGTGTCGACCTTCTTCAGCTGGTGCGTCGGATTCTTCGCCTGGCCCTGCTTGCCCAGGCCATAGCCCTTGATGGTCTTGGCGAGGATCACCGTCGGCTGGCCCTTGTGCTTCACGGCCGCGGCGTACGCGGCGTAGATCTTGTGCGGATCGTGGCCACCGCGGTTCAGGCGCCAGATGTCCTCGTCGGTCATGCGCGACACGAGTTCCAGCACCTTGGGATCCTTGCCGAAGAAATTCTTGCGCACGAAGGCGCCGTCGTTCGCCTTGTAGTTCTGGTACTCGCCGTCGACGGTGTCTTCCATGACGCGCAGCAGGCGTCCTTCCTTGTCGCGCGCGAACAGCGGATCCCAGTACGAGCCCCAGATCACCTTGATCACGTTCCAGCCGGCGCCGCGGAAGTCGCCTTCCAGCTCCTGGATGATCTTGCCGTTGCCGCGCACCGGACCGTCCAGGCGCTGCAGATTGCAGTTGACGATGAAGACGAGGTTGTCGAGCTTCTCGCGCGCGGCCATGCCGATGGCGCCGAGCGATTCCGGTTCGTCCATCTCGCCGTCGCCGCAAAATACCCATACCTTGCGGTTGGCGGTGTCGGCGAGCCCGCGCGCGTGCAGGTACTTGAGATAGCGCGCCATGTAGATCGCCTGGATCGGCCCCAGCCCCATCGATACCGTCGGAAACTGCCAGTAATCCGGCATCAGCCAGGGATGCGGATAGGACGAAATCCCGTTGCCGTCGACCTCGCGGCGGAAGTTGAACAACTGCTCCTCGCTGAAACGTCCCTCCATCAGCCCGCGCGCGTAGATGCCGGGCGACGAATGTCCCTGCCAGTAGATGAGGTCGCCGCCGTGTCCCGCGTGCGGCGCGTGCCAGAAATGCTGCTGGCCGGTGCCGAACAGCGTGCCCACCGACGCAAAGCTCGCGATGTGGCCGCCGAGTTCGTCGTCGCTCTTGTTCGCGCGCACCACCATCACCATCGCGTTCCACCGGCAGATCGAGCGGATGCGCTCTTCCAGCGTCACGTCGCCCGGCGAGCGCTCCTCGAGGTGCGGTGGAATCGTGTTGACGTAAGGCGTGTACGGCGAGAACGGAATGTAGGCGCCGCTCATGCGCGCCTTCTCCACCAGGCGCTCGAGCAGGAAATGCGCGCGCTCCGGGCCTTCGCGCTCGAGCACCGCCTCCAGCGCGTCGAGCCACTCCTGGGTTTCGAGCGTGTCGCTGTCGTTCGCGGCAGGCTGTTGTGGAACGGCAGACATCGTTTCCTCCAGCTCGTGGCCTTCGGGGATTGCGTTGGGTCATCGTATTATGCAACACATGGCCGCGAAGATCATCGATGGAAAGGCGCTCGCCGCCGAGGTGCGCGCGGCGCTCAAGCCCGCGGTCGCCGCGCTCGCCGCGCGCGGCGCGCGCCCGGGTCTTGCGGCGATCGTCGCGGGCGACGACCCGGCCTCGCGCGTGTATGTGCGAAACAAGGTGCGTGCCTGCGCCGAGACCGGCGTGCACTCCGAGCAGCACGAATTCCCGGCGCAGGTGAGCGAGGCGGCACTGCTCGAGTGCATCGCCGCGCTGAACGCGGATGCCAAGGTGCACGGCATCCTGGTGCAGCTGCCGCTGCCCCGCCACATCGACCCCGAGCGCCTGCTGGCGGCGGTATCGCCGGCGAAGGATGTGGACGGGTTTCACGCCGAGAACCTCGGGCGCCTGGTGCGCGGCGCGCCGCGCTTCGTGTCCTGCACTCCGGCAGGGGTGATGAAACTGATCGAGCACGCGAACGTGCCGCTCGCGGGCCGCCACGCGGTGGTGATCGGCCGCTCCAACATCGTCGGCAAGCCCCTGGCGCTGCTGCTCTTGCAAAAAGACGCCACCGTCACCATCTGTCATTCGAAGACCGCGCATCTGGCCGAGCTGGCGCGACGCGCCGATGTGCTGGTCGCCGCGGCCGGCCGGCCGCGCCTGGTGGGCGCGGACATGGTCAAGCCGGGAGCCTGCGTCATCGATGTGGGCATTCATCGCGACGCGGACGGCAGGCTCTGCGGAGACGTCGACTTCGCCGCGGTGAAGGACGTCGCGGGATGGATCACCCCGGTGCCCGGCGGCGTCGGACCGATGACGGTCGCGATGCTGGTCGCCAACGCGGTACGCGCCACGGAGCTTGCCCTTGGACAGAATGCCGGATAACCCGCTGCTCGATTTCTCAGTCCTGCCGCGCTTCGCGCAGATCAAGGCCGCGCACGTCGCGCCGGCGATCGACGCGCTGCTGGCTGAGGCGCGCGCCGCGGTGGCGCGCGTCGAACTCGCGCCCCCGGCATGGGAAGCGTTCGTCACGCCGCTCGAGGACGCCAATGAGCGTCTCGGCCGCGCCTGGGGGCTGGTGGCGCACCTGCACGCAGTGCTCGACAGCCCGGAGCTGCGTGCCGCCTACAACGAGAACCTGCCCAAGGTCACCCAGTACTGGACCGAGCTCGGCCAGAACCTGGGCCTGTTCGAGAAATACCGCGCACTGCGCGCGGCGCCGGCGTTCGCCGCGCTGTCGCGCGAGCGCCAGCGCATCGTCGAGAACGCGCTGCGCGACTTTCGCCTGGGCGGCGCGGAGCTCGCGCCGGAGGGAAAGCTGCGCTATGCCCAGATCCAAGACGAGCTCGCGCGCTTGGGCGCGAAGTTCGCAGAGAACCTGCTCGATGCGACCAATGCGTGGTCCCTCGTGGTCGAGGACGAGCGGCGCCTCGCCGGCCTCCCGGCCGACGCGCTCGAGGCGGCGCGCCAGCCGGACAGCCACGGCTGGAAGTTCACCCTGCACATGCCGTCCTATCTGCCGCTCATGCAGTACGCCGACGACCGCGCCCTGCGCGAGGAGATGTACCGCGCGAGCGCGACGCGCGCCGCCGAGTTCGGCAACCCGGAACTGGACAACACGCCGATCATCGAGCGCCTGTTGCCGCTGCGCCACGAGGCCGCGCGCCTGCTGGGCTACGCCAGCTATGCGGAGGTCTCGCTGGTGCCGAAGATGGCCGACTCGCCCGCCCAGGTGCTCGGCTTCCTCGAGGACCTCGCGGTGCGGGCGCGCCCCCACGCGGAGCGCGACCTCGACGAGCTGCGCGCGTTCGCGCGCGAGGCGCTCGGCCTGGAGCGGCTCGAGGCCTGGGACGTCGGCTACGCGTCGGAGAAGCTGCGCCAGAAGCGCTACGCGTTCTCCGACCAGGAAGTGAAGCAGTACTTCCCGCAGGACGCGGTGCTCGCCGGTATGTTCCGCCTGGTGGAGAGGCTGTACGACGTGCGAATCCAGCCCGCGAGCGCGCCCGTCTGGCACGAGGACGTGCGCTTTTTCGACCTGCGCGACGCCCGTGGCGCACTGGTCGGGCAGTTCTATACCGACCTCTACGCACGCGACACCAAGCGCGGCGGCGCCTGGATGGACGACGCGCGCGGGCGCCGGCGGCTCGATGGCGCGGTGCAAACGCCGGTGGCCTACCTCAACTGCAACTTCCCGCGGCCCGTGGGGGGCAAGCCGGCGCTGTTCACGCACGACGACGTGCTCACCCTGTTCCACGAGTTCGGCCATTGCCTGCACCACTTGCTCACGCGCGTGGACGAGCTCGGCGTCTCCGGCATCGCCGGCGTGGAGTGGGACGCGGTCGAGCTGCCCAGCCAGTTCATGGAGAACTTCTGCTGGGAATGGGATGTGCTCGCGCACATGACGCGGCACGTGGACACCGGCGAGGCCCTACCGCGCGCGCTCTACGACAAGATGCTCGCCGCCAAGAACTTCCAGTCCGGGCTCGCCATGCTGCGCCAGATCGAGTTCGCGGTGTTCGACATGCGCCTGCACTGCGACTTCGATCCGGCTGCGCGGCGCAGCGCGCTCGAGCTGCTGCAGGAAGTGCGCGCGCAGGTCGCGGTGATGATCCCGCCCGACTACAACCGCTTCCCGAACAGCTTCTCCCACATTTTCGGCGGCGGCTACGCCGCCGGCTACTACAGCTACAAGTGGGCCGAGGTGCTGTCGGCCGATGCCTGGAGCGCCTTCGAGGAGAGCGGCACGCTGTCGGTGGCCACCGGGCGGCGTTTGCGTGAAGAAATCCTCGAAGCCGGCGGCAGCCGCGCCGCGATGGACAACTTCGTCGCCTTCCGCGGTCGTGAACCACGTATCGATGCATTGCTGCGCCACCAGGGAATGGCTTGAGCCGGGGCCGCGCACGCTGTAGATTGCGGGCATGACACACGCCTCGTCCTCTCGACTGATGGCCGCGGCCGCCGCACTGTTCGTGCTGACCGTGGGCGCGGCGCACGCGCAATTCAAGGTCGTGGGACCGGACGGCAAGGTGACCTACACGGATCGGCCGCCGCCGGCTGCCGAGGGCCGGGTCGCGC
>DASTTC010000117.1:0-5542 GCA_035760345.1 Burkholderiales bacterium
GTCCGCAGACCATGCGCGCAATCATCGACGTCCTCGGCGCGAAAGCGATCTGCGCCGCCTACGGCCTGTCGGAAGCCTCGCCCAACGTGGTGATGAGCGACTGGCGCGACGCCGAGGCGCTGCGCGTGGAAGGCCTGGCGAAGCCGCACGACGGCGTCGAGGTGCGCATCCAGGAAGGCGAGATCCAGGTGCGCGGCTGGAACGTGATGAAGGGCTACATCAACAACCCGGAGGCCAACGCCAAGGCGTTCACCGCCGACGGCTGGCTGCGCACCGGCGACCTGGGCGAGCTGCATCCGGGCGGGCGGCTCAGGATGGTCGGTCGCCTGAAGGACGTTTTCCGCGTGGGTGGGGAGAATGTGGCGCCCGCGGAGGTGGAGGAGGTGCTGCTCGGGCACCCGGCGGTGCAAAGCGCGCAGGTGGTGGGCGTGCCCGATGCGCGGCTGGGCGAGGTGCCCTGCGCGTACGTGTCGCTGCGCGCCGGGCAGCAGGCCACGGCGGAGGCGCTCATCGCGTGGGCGAAGGATCGCTGCGCGAACTTCCGCGTGCCGCGCTACCTGCGGATCGTCGACAATTTCGACAGCATCGGCATGACCGCCAGCGGCAAGGTGCAAAAGAGCCGGCTGCGCGAGCACGCCATCAAGGAGTTCAACCTCGATTGACGTACGGTGGGCCCATGGCCCACCCTACGAACACAAGAAAGGATAGGAGCAATGATCGATCTATACGCCGCCATGACCTCCAACGGCATCCGCGCCCGCATCGCGCTGGAGGAGTGCGGGCTGGAGTACACCTTCCACCCGATCGCGCTGGACAAGGGCGAGCACAAGAGCCCCGCATTCCTCGCCATGAACCCGAACGCGCAGATCCCGGTGATCGTCGATCGCGACAGCCCCGGCGGCAAGCCGGTGACGCTGTCGCAGTCCACGGCGATCCTCGTGTACTGCGCGGAGAAGTCGGGCAAGTTCATGCCGCAGGAGGGCGCCGCACGCGCCGCGATGCTGGAGGCGCTGATGGTCGCCTCCACCGACGTGACGCCGATTTTCGGCTCCTGCTTCGGGCTCATGCGCTCCAAGGAGCCGCACGCGCCCAGCATCCAGATCTTGAAGGACCGGCTGCGCAGCTTCTTCAAGGTCTGGGACGACAAGCTCGGCAAGCGCAAATACGCCGCCGGCGGCGAGGTGACGATCGCCGACTTTTCGCTGTACGCCGGCTACGTGCGCATGGCGGCCGTGGTGCCCGAGCTGCTCGAGGGGCTGCCGAACGTCGCGCGCTGGGCCGCGGAGATGGCGGCGCGGCCGGGGGTGAAGAAGGCGACGACGTAGGGTGTAACATCGCGCCGGACATGCGCGAACCGATACATCCGGTGCAGCTCGAGGCGTTCAAGCGGATGACGCCCGCCGAGAAGATCCAGCGGGTGGCCGAGCTCTACGAATCCGGCATCCGCTTGCGCATGGAGGGCTTGCGCATGCAGCATCCGGACTGGTCGGAAGAGCAGTTGTCGTTCGAGGCGCGACGCTCACTGCGTCATGCCGGCACCTAGCCCGCTATCGTTCTTTCTCGAGCCTTTCGAGCGCCTGGGCTTGCCCTATTGCGTCACCGGGTCGGTGGCCGCCAGCGTCTACGGCGAGCCCAGGCTGACGGCGGACATCGACATCGTGCTGCTGCTGCGCGCGCAGGACCTGGCGGCGTTACGCGGGATGTTCCCGGAGTCCGGCTACTACGTGCCGCCGGAGGAAACCCTCGTGCGGGCGGTAGAGGACGGCGGCATGTTCAACCTCATCCACCACGCCACCCAGTTCAAGGCCGACGTCTACCTCGCCGCCGGCGATCCGTTGCACGACTGGGCGCTCGCGCATCGGCGGCGTATCGACGTCTCGGGCACCGGCGCGTGGATCGCGCCGCCCGAGTACGTCGTCGTGAGGAAGCTCCAGTTCTACCGGGAAGGCGGATCCGACAAGCATCTGCGGGACATTCGCTACATCCTCGCGGCGACGCCGATCGACCGGGCGTTCATCGAAGCCGAAGTCGAGCAGCGCGGTCTGCAGGCGACCTGGCGCGAATGCGCGTAGGGTGGGCCGTTGGCCCACCGTACGCAATAATGCCGGGATGGACGCCCACGACGACACGCTGACCCTCATTCGCGACAGCCTGCGCCGCTACGTCGAGAAGGAGATCGTGCCCAAGGCGGCGGCCTGGGAGGAGCAGGGGTTCGTGCCGCGCGAAGTGCTGCGCGACATGGGGCGCATGGGCTTCCTCGGGCTGCGCTACGCCGAGGAGCACGGCGGCGGCGCGCTCGACGCGCGCGCGACCGCGTTGCTCGCCGAGGAGCTGGGGCGCTCGAGCTTCGGCGGCTTCGCCATCACGGTGCTGGTGCACACCGACATGGCCTCGCCGCACCTGGTGAACGCCGGCTCGCCGGCGCAGGTGGCGAAGTACCTGCCGGCGATCATCGCCGGGGAAAAAATCACCGCGGTGGCGGTCACCGAGCCCGACGCGGGCTCGGACGTGAAGTCGATCCGCACCAGCGCACGGCGCGAGGGCGGCGAGTGGGTGCTGAAGGGTACCAAGATGTTCATCACCAACGGCGCGCTCGCCGATCTGTATTTCGTCGCGGCCAAGACCGATCCGGCGGCGGGGTCGAAAGGCCTGTCGATGTTCATCGTCGAGAAGGGCACGCAAGGCTTCAGCGTGGGGCGCAAGCTGGACAAGATGGGCTGGCGCGCCTCCGACACCGCCGAGCTGGTGTTCGACGGCTGCCGCGTGCCGGCGGAAAACCTGCTCGGCGAGGAGCACCGCGGCTTCTACGCCATCATGAAGAATTTCCAGAACGAGCGCATGGCGATCGCCTCGATGGCCATGGGCGAAGCCGCCAAGGCGCTCGAGCTGACGCTGGAGTACGTGAGAACGCGCAAGGCCTTCGGCGCGCCGCTCTGGGACAAGCAGGCCATCCGGCAGCGGCTATCGATGCTCGCGGCGCGCGTGGAAGCCGGCCGCCAGCTGGTGCGCCGCTGCGCCGAGCTCGATGCCGCCGGCAGCGACTGCGTGAAGGAAGTGTCGATGGCCAAGGCCTACTGCGCGGAACTCCTGAACGAGGTGGTGTACGACTGCCTGCAGTTCCACGGCGGCTTCGGCTACATCCGCGAATCGGCCATCGAGCGCATGTACCGCGACGCGCGCGTGCAGACGATCGGCGGCGGCGCCACCGAGGTGATGCTCGAGGAAGTCGCCAAGCGCCTGTGACGCCGGGCTCGCGCGGCTTCGCTTTCCTGCTGCTTGCGCTGACCATGCTGTTCTGGGCCGGTAACTGGGTGCTCGGGCGCGCGCTGCGCGACGCGATGGAGCCGTTCACGCTCAACTTCGTGCGCTGGGCGCTCGCCACGCTGGTGCTGGCGCCGTTCGCCCTGCCGGGGCTGCGCGCGCAGCTGCCGGTGCTGCGGCGGCGCTGGGGCATCCTGCTCGCGCTCGCGCTCACCGGCGTGGCGCTGTTCCACGCCCTGGTGTATCTCGGCCTGAGGAGCACGACCACCGTCAACGCCATCCTGCTCAATTCGTCGCTGCCGCTGTTCATCCTCGCCTGCGCCTGGATCCTCGAGCGGGAGCGTGCCACGCGGCGCCAGGTGGGCGGCCTGGTGCTGTCGCTCGCCGGAATCCTGGTGATCCTGTCGCGTGGCGAGCCGGCGAGCCTGCTCGCGCTCCAGGTGCACGCCGGCGACGCCTGGATCCTCGCCGCCATGCCGATCTGGGGCGTGTACTCGGTGCTGCTCAAGCGCCGCCCGCCGGAGCTCGGCGGCGTGGCGTTCCTGTTCGTGATCTCGGCGCTCGGCACGCTGCTGCTCCTGCCCGCGGCGCTCATCTCGCCGCCGCGCTGGCCCGGCGCCGCGGCGGCGCTGGGCGTGGCCTACATCGCGGTGTTCGCCTCGATCCTCGCTTTCATCTTCTGGAATCGCGGCGTGGCGATCGTCGGCGCGAGCGCGGCCGGGGTGACGCTGCACCTCTTGCCGCTGTTCGGCACGGCGCTGGCGATCCTGTTCCTGGGCGAATCGTTCCAGGCGTTCCACGCCTTGGGCTTCGCCACTATCCTCGCCGGGGTGATCGTGGCGACGCGCAAGGCCTGAGGATGCCGGGGCGCGCCGTGCTGCTGCTCTCCCTCGCGGCCTTCGCCAGCGCAGCGGCGCTGCGCGCCGCGGATCCGCTGTTGCCGCTGATCGCGGGCGAGTTCGGCACCACGCCCGGCGGCGCGGCCGCGGTGATCACCGGCTTCGCCGTCGCCTACGGGCTGCTGCAGCTCGTGAACGGCCCGCTCGCCGACCGCATCGGCAAGTACCGCATGGTGTTTCTGATCACCGCGATCTCCGCGGTGGGAAATCTGGCCTGCGCGCTCGCGCCCTCGCTCGCCACGCTGGTCGCCGCGCGCTTCCTGACCGGCGCGACGGTGGGCGGAATCGTGCCGCTCGCCATGGCGTGGATCGGCGACGCCGTTGCGTATGAGCGGCGCCAGCTGGTGCTGGCGCGCTTTCTGGTGGGGCACATGCTCGGCGTCGCCTTCGCCACCTCGGTGTCGGGCTTTCTCGGCGAGCGCTTCGGCTGGCAGGCCATGTTCTACCTGCTCACCGTGCTCTACGCGGCGACGGCGCTGCTGCTTTATCTCGAGCTGCGCCGCAATCCGCAGACGCGCGCGCAGCACGCCGACGCCACGCCGCTCGCCGCGGCGTTCAAGCGCATGGCGGGGCTGACACGCCTGCCGTGGGTGCGCGTGGTCCTCGCCACGGTGTTCATCGAGGGCGCGCTGTTCTACGGCGCACTCGCCTTCGTCGCGCTGCACATGCACCAGCACTTCGGCCTGGGGCTCGGCGCGAGCGGCTCGGTCGCAGCCATGTTCGCCGCGGGCGGACTGCTGTTCGCGGCCTTTGCGGGGCGCCTGCTGCCGCGCTTCGGCGAGATGGGCCTGGTGCTGGGCGGCGGGGCGCTCATGACGGTGGGATTTCTCGCGCTCGCGGCTGCGCCCGCCCCGGGTTGGGCCGTTCCATGTGTCGTGGTGCTGGGCGCGGGCATCTATATGATGCACAACACGCTGCAGGTGCACGCGACGCAGATGGCGCCGGCGACACGCGGCGCGGCGCTCGCGATCTTTGCGTGCAGCCTGTTCACCGGGCAGTCGACGGGCGTGTGGCTCGCCTCGCATGCGGTGGACGCGGCGGGCGCGCGCCCGGTGTTCGTGGCGGCGGCATTCGGCTTATTCGCTCTTTCGCTCGACTTCGGGCGGCGCCTGGCCAGACTGCGCGCTGTCCAAACCCGTGCCTGACACGGTAAGATGACCTGAGCCAGGCTTACAGGAGGAGATCATGATGGTTCGTATCGGCAGGGTCGTCTTCGCATTGTTCTTTTGCGCGCTCGCTTTGCCGGGCGCCTGGGCGCAGCAGCCGCTCAAGATCGGCATCGTCACTTTCCTGTCCGGCGCCGCGGCCGGGCCGTTCGGCGTCCCGGCGCGCAACGGCTTCGAGCTGGTGGCCGAGATGCTCAACGCGGGCCGCGTTCCCGC
>DASTTC010000118.1:0-6518 GCA_035760345.1 Burkholderiales bacterium
CCGAAGAGATGCGTGACCCCTTCGGCGGCGAGCAGCTTGAGGAACGCGGCATGGCCGGCGACGGAGGGCGGAAGAGGGGAGCGGTCCATGGGCGCATATTACGGTGGTACGACCGGGTCGAAACGGACTGCCCCGGTTCAACATATTGGAATTTCTCTCCAGCCTGCACTATTATCCGGCCATCCGCGGGAAATCCGCGCGGACCAGAGACACTGGGCCCTGTCTGAAAGCGGGAGCGCTGGCCGGGCACTTTCGAAGTCCCAACCGGAGGAGGAGACAGCATGAAGCGCAAGACACCGCTCAAGGTATTGGCTGCCGGGGTCGCCCTGGCACTGGCCGCAGGATCGGGCAGCGCGCTCGCCCAAAAGCGCGTCAGCTGGAAGATGCAGAGTACGTTCGGGAGCACTTTGCCGCACCTTGGCACGTCCGGCGTGCGCTTTGCCGAGAACGTCAAGGTGGCGAGCGACGGGCGCTTCGACATCAAGTTCTTCGAGCCCGGGGCGCTGGTGCCCGCGCTCGAGTGCTTCAAGGCGGTCTCCAAGGGCTCGATCGAGGCCTGCTGGACCACGCCGGGCTACCACACCGGCGACCTCGGGCCCGGCGTTTCCTTCTTCACGACCGTACCCTTCGGGCCGCAGTTCGGCGAGTTCATGGCGTGGAAGCGCCATGGCGGCGGCGACAAGCTGCGCGACGAGATCTACGCCCAGCACGGCCTGAAGGCGATCGACTGCTTTGCGATCGGGGCGGAGACCTCGGGATGGTTCAAGAACGAGATCAAGTCGCTCGACCAACTGAAGGGCTTGAAGATGCGCTTCTTCGGGCTGGGTGCGCAGGTGATGCAGAAGCTCGGCGTCTCGACGCAGCTGCTCGCGGCGGCCGACATCTACCCGGCGCTCGAGCGCGGCGTGATCGACGCCACCGAGTTCTCGATGCCCTCGATCGACCAGAAGCTCGGCTTCGCGCAAATCGCGAAGAACAACTACTTCCCAGGCTGGCACCAACAGGTCTCGGTGTCCGAGTTGCTGATGAACAAGAAGGAGTGGGAGGCGCTGTCCAAGAGCAATCAGAAGCTGCTCGAGCTCGGGCTGGGCGAGTCGGTGATGGCGACTTTCGCCGAAACCGAGTGGCGCAACCCGGACGCGATGAACGAGAACGTCCAAAAGCACGGGGTCAATAACCGCCGCTGGACCGACGCGCAGCTGGCCGCGTTCGAGAAGGCCTGGTTCGAGGTAGTGAAGGAGGAGTCGGCGAAGGACCCGCTATTCAAGAAGATCTCCGACAACTTCTACGCCTTCCGCGCGCGCTACAAGGTGTGGGGCGAGGCGCAGATGCTCAATGCGACCTATCTGAAATAGCAGCTTGCAGCCGAATGACCGGAGCGCCCGCAAGCGCTCCGGTCGTTTTGTTGCGCCCGCCGCACACCTGAGAGCCGAGCGATGGAATTCCTGCTGAGAATCGGCAGCCGACTGCTGAACCGCTACGTCGTCCTCATCGGCGTGCTGGTGCTGCTCGGCGCCAGCTATGCCTACGTGTCCGGCCTGTCTGGCGAGGCGCAGGAGCAGTTGCTCGACAAGGTGCACGAGTACCTGTCGATCGCCATGTTCCTGACGCTCGCGTTCCTGCTGTTCTCGGGATTCCCGGTGGCGTTCATCCTGGGCGGCCTGGCGATGCTGTTCGGGCTGATCGGCTACTTCCTCGGCATCTTCAAGCTGATCGAGTTCTTCAACTTCATGCCCCGCATCTGGGGGCAGGCCGCGGAGAACCTGGTGCTGGTCGCGATCCCGGCGTTCGTCTTCATGGGCGTGATGATGGAGCGCAGCGGCATCGCCAACGACCTGCTGTACTGCGTGCAGGTGCTGCTGAAGCGCGTGCCCGGCGCGCTCGCGCTCGCGGTCACGATCATGGGCACGATCCTCGCGGCCATGACGGGGATCATCGGCGCCTCGGTCACCATGATGACCGCGCTCGCGCTGCCGACCATGATGCGTCAGGGCTACAACCACGGACTCGCCTGCGGCACGATCGCCGCCTCGGGCACGCTCGGCATCCTTATCCCGCCGAGCATCATGCTGATCATCATGGCCGACCTGCTGTCGGTCTCCGCGGGCGACGTGTTCTCCGCGGCAATCATCCCCGGGTTAGCGCTCGCGACGCTCTACGTCGCCTATGTGGTCGTGATCGCCTGGATCAAGCCGGCATTGGCGCCGCCGCTGCCCAAGGAGATGCTGACGGTGCCGAAGGGCAAGATGGCGCCGCTGCTCGCCCGTGCCTTCTTCCCGCCGGTGTTCCTCATCGGCATGATCAAGGGCTCGATCCTGTTCGGCTGGGCGACGCCGAGCGAGGCGGGCGCGGTCGGCGCGTTCGGCGCGCTGCTGCTGGCGCTGTTCAACGGGAGGCTCTCGGGCCCCCTGCTCTCGGGCGTGTGCCACACCGCGGCACGCACCGTTGCGATGATCTTCTTCATCATCATCAGCGCGACCTGCTTCGCCTATGTGTACCGCGCGCTCGGCGGCGACGACATCGTCGAGCACCTGATCAAGACCTCCGGCCTGACGGACTGGGGCTTCCTGATCCTGATCATGGCGATTACCTTCATGCTCGGATTCTTCCTCGACTGGATCGAGATCACGCTCATCGTGCTGCCGGTGTTCGCGCCGATCGTCGCCACGCTCGACTTCGGCGACCACGTACCGAAGGAGATGATCATCTACTGGTTCATCATCCTGATGGCGGTCAACCTGCAGACCTCGTTCCTGACGCCGCCGTTCGGCTTCGCGCTGTTCTACCTGAAAGGCATCGCGCCGAAGGAAGTCAAGATCCAGAGCATCTACAAGGGCATCATCCCGTTCGTGCTGCTGCAGCTCACCGCGGTCATCGTCGTGATGACGTTCCCGGACGTTGCGCTGTGGCTGATACGATGATCGCAATGAGGGCGCAACGATGGCTGCAGTGAAGGAATCCGTCCCCCACGCGGCGCCGCCTACGGCCCAGGCGCACGATCACGCGCCGTTCGCGCTGCGCCTGAGCGAGCGCCTGCGCGTCTTCGTGGACTTCGTCGGGCGCAAGGGCTCGTGGCTCATGCTGCCGATGGTGCTGATCACGATCGTGGACGTGGTCGGGCGCAAGATCTCGTGGCTCGACGACGCGGGCAGGCTCCACGGCATGCAGGTATTCCTGGTGTCGGTGTTCGGCCGCATCTTCGAGTCCACCATGCTGCAGGAGCTGGAGTGGCATTTCCACGCCGCGCTGTTCGCACTGGTGCTCGGCTACGGCTACATCCACAACGCGCACGTGCGCGTGGACCTGATCCGCGAGAACCTGGCATTCCGCAGGAAGGCCTGGCTCGAGCTCTTCGGCATCACGTTCTTCCTCATCCCGTTCACCTGCACGATCCTGTATTTCGCCATGAGCTACGCCTACGGGGCTTTCGTGATGGGGGAGCAGTCCACCTCGACGGTCGGGCTGACGCACCGCTGGATCATCAAGAGCGTGCTGGTTTTCGGGCTGGCCACGGTGGTGACGGCGGGGATCGCCGTGTGGCTGCAGATCGCACTGGTCCTGTTCGGGGATCCTTCCCGCCGCTTTCAGCTCATGACGATGGAGTGGCCCGAGGAAGACTCGAGGATCGAAGGCAAGGAGCGCGTCAAGCTGGATGAGGCGCCGGACACGCTGGTCGCGCCCGACGAGGCGCTGCGCGAGCGCACCTCGAAGATCCTGACCGGCGGCTAGGGGCGCATGGACAAGTTCTTCCGCAAGTACGTCTGGGACGACGAGCGCACGCCCTACCTGGTCTCGGTCGCTCGCCTGACGAAGCGCCAGATCGACTATGAGCTGCGCTTCTACGCGGTATTCTCGGGCGTGCTGTTCGGCCTGGTGTCGATCGCATCGCTCTCGAGCAGCCTGCCGCACGGCGATGCCCGCGGCGTGTCGCTGTATGCCTTTACGCAGGTTTGCGCCGCGCTGCTGCTCGGGGCCACGCGCAGCACATGGGCGGCGATGTACTGTGCAAGCGCCCCGCTCGCGGTGCTGCTGTACTTCGGGTTGTTCGGCTTTCACCCCAATCTCGGCGGCGGGGACAGGGCGCTGATGATGCTGGCAGCGGTGGCGTGGGTGTTCTACGGCAGCCGCCTGATCGCGATTGCACGCGCGTACCCGGAAGCGGCCGCGTGATGAACAAGCCCCTCAAGTCGCGCATCGGCCGGTGGTTCGGGCCGCACCTGCTGGTGTTCCTGCTCGTCAACGCCGTGCTCACGGGCGCCAACATCTATACGGGCGCGCCCTGGTGGGCGTTCTGGCCGCTCGTGGTGTGGAGCGTGCTGATCATGCTGCACTATATCTTCCACCGCGCCGCGTCGGTCGACGAGGCGTGGGTCGAGGAACGCACGCTCGACCTGTACTCCAAGAGCTACGACGCGGGCCACATCGACGACATTCGCGAGCATCCGTCGCCCTCGATCACCGACGAGCGGTCCAACCTCAAGCGCTAGCGCGGCGGGATGGCCCAGAGCAGCAGCGGGTGCCCGTGCGCCGCGACGCGCCGCGCCGGCGGCCAATCGCCGAGGCCGAAGCGGTGCGACACGACCCGCGCGCCGGGGCGCAGCTCGGCGCGCAGCTTGGGCGCCAGGCGCTCGTTGATCTCCGGGAACAGGAACACCGTCACCACGCTCGCCTCGCGCAGGTCGGCTTCGAAGAGGTCCTGCTGGCGGATCTCGACCAGGTGCGCGAGCCCGGCGCGGCGCACGTTGGCCCGCGCCTGCGCGGCCTTGCGCGCGTCGAGCTCGATGCCGACCGCGCGCACGCCGTAGTCGCGCGCCGCGGCGATCACGATACGCCCATCGCCCGCGCCAAGGTCGTAGAGCACCTCGCCCGCGCGCGGGGCGGCGAGCCGCAGCATCGCATCGACGACGGGGTAGGGCGTCGGCAGGTACAGGACGTCGGCGTCCTGGGGCTCGGGCGCGCCGGAGAGCGCGAGCGCAAGGCAGGCGAGGGCGGTGGCTTGCGCCATGACCGGGCCAGTGTATCGTGCCGCGGTGCGCGTCCACACCAACCAGCTCGCGATCCGGATTCTCGGCACCACGATGGGCGCCGGCTTCCTCGCGCTCGGCGCCTACGCGATGCTGGGGGCGGACGACACGGTCGCCGCGTACCTGGGGGAGCGCGCCTGGTGGTTCGGCCTGTGTGCGCTCATCGCCGGCGCCTGGGCGATCGGCGCGTCCTGGCTCGATTCCGACCTTTCCGGCGTCTGGTGCCGGCCACCGCGCCGGCGATTCTAGTCAAGCAGGACCTGCTCATGACGCCGTTGGAGTTCTTTCCGATCCGGCGCTGAACCTCAGGCCCGCCAGTACTTGAACAAAGGGCCCGCAACGCCGCACACCGGGTCGCAGGCGGGCAGGGGGACCTGCGCGACGGCGTCCGCTGCGCGGCGCACGTTCACCGTCATCGGCGTACAGGTGTCTGGGTGCTGCCCGGCCGGATACGCGCCGACGATGCCGAGCCTGCCGCGCGCCGCGAGCCGCTTGTGGCCCGTGCCCGCGGGAAGCACGACGACATCGCCGGGCCGTGCAGTGATCTCGACACCGCCGTCGCCGCCGAAGCACACGGTCACCTCGCCGCTGTAGACGCCGAGCGCCTCGTGCGCCGTGCTGTGGAAATGGTGGAAGCCGTGCACGCCATTGCGCCATGCGGCGGGCCAGCGATTGCGCTCGAACAATTGCTCGAACGCCGCAGCCGGGTCGACCCCGCCGAGCGTGACCGCGCCGGGGTAGACCAGCAGCGGCCAGCGCGGATGGTTCGGGATCGCGCCGTCCGGCGCCAGCAGATGAGCGAGCACGCGCGGCCAGTCCAATTTGTCAGCCCTCGGTGGCAATGGGAATTGGCTCTATCATCCGGGCTCCACGTTGCCCGATCTTACGCGACCATGGACAACCCGGATGAGCAGTACATGCGCCGCGCCCTCGAGCTCGCCGGGCGGGCCGAAGGCGAGGTGCCCGTCGGCGCGCTCGTCGCCGTGGACGGGAAGGTCCTGGGCGAGGGCTGGAACCGGCCCCTGTCCACGCACGATGCGAGCGCCCACGCCGAGATCGAGGCGATCCGCGCCGCGGGCAAGGCGGCGGGCAATTACCGGCTGCCTGGCGCGACCTTGTACGTGACGGTCGAGCCCTGCGTGATGTGCGCAGGCGCGATCTTCCACGCCCGCATCGCGCGCGTGGTGTACGGCGCCCGCGAACCGAAGACCGGTGCCGCCGAGCTGTTCCTCTCCCGGTTCAACCACCACACGACGGTGCAGGGCGGGGTGCTGGAGAAGGAATGCGGCGAGGTGCTGACGCGCTTCTTCGCCGCGCGCCGATGAAGATCGTCATCGACGTCGCGAAGCAGGAGCTGCACCTGCCCGACGGCCGGCGCTACGCCGTGTCCACGGCGAAGAACGGCCTCGGCGAGAAGAACGGCAGCCTCTGCACGCCGCGCGGGCGGCACATCGTGCGCGCCAGGGTCGGCGCCGGGCAGCCGCTCGGGGCGGT
>DASTTC010000119.1:0-7981 GCA_035760345.1 Burkholderiales bacterium
GCCACCCAGCCGGGCGAGTAACCGGCGTCGTTGCGCGCGTAATACAGCGGCACCACGTGGTCCTGCAGCAGTTCGTACAGGGTGCGCGCGTCCTCGGCATCGCGGCGCGCCGCATCGAGCGCGCCCGAGGCGGGCTTGATCGCCCAGCCGTTCGCGCCGTCGTAGCTCTCGGCCCACCAGCCGTCGGTCACCGAGAGGTTCACGACGCCGTTCATCGCCGCCTTCATGCCCGAGGTGCCGCAGGCTTCGAGCGGGTAGAGCGGATTGTTCAGCCACACGTCCACGCCCGCCACCAGGCGTCGTGCCAGGCGCAGGTCGTAGCCTTCGACCAGCAGGATGCGCGATTCGAACTCCGGCAGTCGCGAGACTTCGACGATGCGCCGCATCAGCGCCTGGCCGGGCTCGTCGGCCGGGTGGGCCTTGCCGGCGAACAGGAACACCACCGAGCGCCCGGCGCGGCAGACGATCTGGCGCAGCCAGTCGAGGTCGTGGAACAACAGGGTGGCGCGCTTGTAGGTGGCGAAGCGCCGCCCGAAACCGAGCGTGAGCACGTCCGGGCGCGCCGGGTCGGCGAGCTTCATCATGCGCTCGAGGTGCGTTTCCGAGCCCTGGTTGCGCGCATGCTGGCGCGCGATGCGATAGCGCACGATGTGCAGCATCTGAGTCTTCAGCGTCTGGTGCACGCTCCAGAAATCCGCGTCCGGGATCGCGCGCACCGCGTCCCAGCACCCGGGCTGGTACAGGCGCTGCGGCCAGTCCGCGCCCAGGCAGCGCGCGAACACGTCGTGCCAGGCATCCGACAGGTAGGTCGGCAAGTGCACGCCGTTGGTGATCGAGTCGAGCGGGTTCTCCTCGGGCTCGACTTGCGGCCAAAACTCGCCGAGCATGCGCTGCGAGACGCCCGTGTGAATGCGCGACACGCCATTGCGCTCGCGCGAGGTGCGCACCGCGAGGGTGGTCATGTTGAAGTCGCCGTTCGCGCCCGAGCGGCCGAGCGCGAGTACTTGGTCCAGGTGCGGCTCGAGCTGCGGGAACGCGCACTTCGCGTACTTGCGCACCACTTCGTCCGGGAAGGCGTCGTGGCCCGCGGGCACCGCGGTGTGCGTGGTGAACACGGCGTTCGCGGCCACGGCTTCGAGCGCCGCGTCGAACGGCACGCCCGCGGCCACCAGGCGCCGCAGGCGCTCGAGCGCGAGGAACGCCGGATGGCCCTCGTTCATGTGCCAGCACGCGGGCTCGAGGCCCATCGCCTCCAGCGCGCGCGCCCCGCCCACGCCGAGCACGATCTCCTGCTCGAGGCGCACGCCGCGGTCGCCTTCGTAGAGACGGTGGACGATGTCGCGGTCGGCCTCGCGGTTTTCCGCGACGTCGGTGTCGAGCAGGTACAGCGACACGTGCCCGACGCGTGCGCGCCACACCTTGACGGCCAGCGTGCCGCCGGGCAGCGCCACCTCGACCCGCAGTTCGGCGCCGTCGGCGCCGCGCACCGGCGCCACCGGCATCAGCTCGAAGTCGTTGTCGGCGTAGCGGGCCAGCTGGTGCCCGTCGGCGTCGATCAACTGGTCGAAATAGCCCTGGCGATACAACAGGCCCACGCCGACGAAGGGCAGGCGCAGGTCGCTCGCCGTCTTGCAGTGGTCGCCGGCGAGGATGCCCAGGCCGCCCGAATAGATCGGCAGGCTCTCGTGCAGCCCGAACTCGGCGCAAAAGTACGCCACCAGCCCGCCGGCGGCGAAGCGCGGGTCGGGCGCGCGCGGCGCGTGGTAAGCGTCATGGGCGGCAAGCGCCGCTTCGTAGGCGGCCAGGAAGGCCGGGTCGCGCGCCGCCTCGTCGAGCCGGCGCTGGGCGACGTTGTGCAGCAGCGTCTTGGGGCTGTGGTTGATCTCGGTCCACAGCGCCGGATCGAGCAGCGCGAACAACGTGCGCGTGGCGCGGTGCCAGCTGTACCACAGGTTGTCGGCGAGCTCGGCGAGGCGCGCGAGGCGCTCGGGCAGCCGCGGCCGGACGTCGAGACGAAATTGGGTTCCGCGCATGCGGCGCAAGTCTAGCGCGTCCGGCGTCCGCCGCCCGGGTTAGCCGCGGCTGGCTGCGAGTGCCGCGAGCGATTGCGGGTCGGCGAGCGTGATGCGCTCGCGCTCGAGCTTCACCCAGCCGCGCATCTCGAAGGACCGCAGCAGCCGGCTCACTATTTCGCGCACGCTGCCCAGCTCGTCGGCCAGCTTCTGGTGCGTGGATTCGATCACCGGTCCGCGATGGATCAGCATCTGCGCCAGGCGCTCGTCGAGCCGCCTGAACGCGACTTCCTCCACCAGCTGCATGACTTCGGCGAGGCGCTCGCCGTACATGCCGAACACGAAGCGCCGGAACGGCTCGTGCTCGAGCAGCAGCGCGTTGAACAGGGCGGGCGGCAGGCTGAGCAGGGTGACGTCCTGCTCGGCGATGCCGCACGCGGCGTAGTCCGAGTGGCCGAGCAGGCACCCGCCCGAGAGGATGCAGCCCTGGCCGGGCTCTACTCGGTACAGCTGGATCTCGCGGCCGCTCGGCGCGCTCATCGTGACGCGCACCGCGCCCTCCAGCAGCAGCGGGAAGCCGCGGCAGGGCTGCTGCGCGTCGAACAGGATCGTGCCTGCGGAGACGCGCATGAACTGCGCCTCGGCGAGCAGGCGCTCGAGGCGTGCGGGCGCGAGCCCGGCGAGCGCCGGAAAGCGCTCGAGCAGCCGCCCGAGGGTCTCCTTGGGAACCTGGGTCACAGACCGGATAGTGCCCTGCCGCCTACCCTCGCGGGTGCATTTCCTTTCCATTTGACAGAGGTCAACATGACGGTAGAACGTGTGGTCAGACTGTTCGCAGGTGCCTTCGTACTTGCTTCGCTCGCGCTCGGTGTCTGGGTGAACCAGAACTTCTTCTGGCTGACCGCGTTCGTGGGCGCCAACCTGTTCCAGAGCGGCTTCACCGGCCTGTGCCCGCTCGCCTCCATCCTCAAGCGGCTCGGGCTGCGCGAAGCGCACGCGTGAGCGAGTTCGTCCAGGTCGCCTGCCCCTCGTGCCTCGCGCCCAACCGCGTGGCCGTGGCGCGCATCGCCGAGGCGCCCAAGTGCGGCAAGTGCGGCGCCGTGCTGCTGGAGGGCAAGCCCGCCGAACTCGGCGAGGCCGGATTCGAGAAGTTCGTCGCGCGCACCGAGCTGCCGGTGCTGGTGGACTTCTGGGCGCCGTGGTGCGGACCCTGTCGATCGATGGCGCCGCATTTCGAGCGCGCGGCCGAGGCCCTCAAGGGCCGCGTGCGGCTGGTGAAGGTCAATACCGAGGAGGCGCCCGGGCTCGCCCAGCGCTACGACATCCGCGCCATCCCGACGCTGGTGCTGTTCAGGAACGGCGCGGAGGAAAAGCGCATCTCCGGCGCCCTGGACGCGGGAGCGCTCGAGCGATGGGTCGCCTGACGGCGCTCGTCATGGCGGGGCTGCTCGCCGCTTGCGGCGAGGCGCCCGCGCCCAAGCCGCAGGCGGCGCCTGCGGCGCACATGACTACCGCCGCCGTCGAACTGCGCGACATCGAGCTCACCACTTCGGCGGAAGCGGTGGTGGAGGCGGTGCGCCAGTCCACGGTTTCGGCGCAGATCGCGGGGCGCATCGTGGCGCTCAACTTCGACGTCGGCGATTTCGTGAAGCAGGGCGCGGTCATCGCGCGCATCGACGAGCGCGCGGTGGCGCAGGCCGCCGAGGCGAGCGAGGCGCAGGTGAGGGAAGCGCAGGCCGCGCTCGCCAACGCGCGCGCGAACTACGAGCGCTCGCGCCAGTTGCTTTCGCAGAAGTTCATCAGCCTGGCGGCGCTCGACCAGGCGGAGAGCAACTACAAGGCGGCGCAGGCGCGCGTCAGCGCGCTGCTGGCTGGGGCCGGCGCCGCCGCGACCGAGCGCAGCTTCGCCACCGTCGTCGCGCCTTATAGCGGGGTGGTGTCCGCGCGCCACGTGGAGCTGGGCGAGATGGCCACGCCCGGGCGGCCGCTGATGACCGGGTTCGACCCGTCCACGCTGCGCGTCGTGGCGACCGTGCCGCAAGCGCAGGTGGCTGCGATCCGCGCGCTCGGCAAGGCGAGGATCGAAGTGCCTTCGCTCGGGCGCTGGGTGGAGGTGAAGTCGATGACCATCGTGCCGGCGGCCGATCCGCGCACGCATACCACGCGCATTCGCCTCGATCTGCCCGCGGACGTGCGCGGCGTGGTGCCGGGGGTCTACGCGCGGGCGCACTTCGTGGTGGGCACGGCGCCCAGGCTCCTCGTGCCGCGCGCCGCGGTGGTGAAACGCAGCGAAGTCACGGCCGTCTATGTGCTCGACGAGCGGGGCCATGCGCGGCTGCGGCAGGTGCGCCTGGGCGACGCAGGCGATGAGACGTCGATCGAGGTGCTCGCCGGCCTGCAGCCCGGCGAGCGCGTCGCGCTGGAGCCCATCAAGGCAGGCATGACGCCGGGGGCTTGACGATGGGCGCCTCCGGCCGCATCGCGCGCTTCTTCCAGGATTCGCAGCTCACGCCACTGCTTGCGCTGGTGGCGTTCCTGCTCGGCGCGTTCGCCGTGGCGGTGACGCCGCGCGAGGAAGAGCCGCAGATCAACGTCACCATGGCCAACGTGCTGGTGCCGTTCGCCGGCGCCTCGGCGCGCGACGTGGAGGCGCTCGTCGCCACGCCCGCCGAGCAGGTGCTCGCGCAGATGAGCGGCGTCGAGCACGTGTTCTCGGTCTCGCGCCCGGGCATGGCGGTGCTCACCGTGCAGTTCGAGGTGGGCGTGCCGAGGACGGAAGCGCTGGTGCGCCTGTACAACACGATCCAGTCCAACCGCGACTGGCTCTCGCCCAACCTCGGCGTGGGCGAGCCGGTCGTGAAGCCCAAGGGCATCGACGACGTGCCGGTGGTGACGCTCACGCTGTGGAGCGCGGATCCGGCCACCGGCGCCTACGAGCTGGAACGGGTGGCGCACGCCGCCGAGGTGGAACTCAAGCGCGTGCCCGGCACGCGCGAGGTGCAGACGCTCGGCGGCCCGGGGCGCGCGCTGCGCGTGCTGATGGACGCCGACCGCATGAACGCGCACGGCGTCTCGCCGCTCGATCTGGCCAACGCGCTGCAGCTCGCCAACGTGTCGCTGCCCGCGGGCAGCATCGTGCGCGAGAACCGCGAGGTGGTGGTCGAGACCAACAATTACCTGGAATCCGCCGCCGACGTCGCCTCGCTGGTGGTCGGCACGCACGACGGACGGCCGGTCTACCTCGCCGACGTGGCCGAGGTGGCAGACGGTCCGGCGCAGCCTGCGCGCTACGCCTGGACCGGCACGTCGAAGGGCGAGCATCCGGCGGTGACCCTGCAGGTGACCAAGAAGCCGGGCGAGAACGCGGTGGAGGTCGCCGAGCGCGTCCTCGCGCGCGCCGCGGAGTTGCGCGGTACGGTCATCCCGGCGGCGGTCGAGGTGAGCGTGACGCGCAACTACGGCGCCACCGCCAACGACAAGGCGCAGCAACTGATCACGAAGCTGATCTTCGCCACCCTGTCGGTGATCGTGCTCGTGTTCGCCACGCTCGGCTGGCGCGAGGCGCTGATCGTCGGCGTGGCGGTGCTGCTCACGCTGGCGACGACGCTGTTCGCCTCCTGGGCCTGGGGCTTCACGCTGAACCGCGTGTCGCTGTTCGCGCTCGTCTTCTCCATCGGGATCCTCGTGGACGACGCCATCGTGGTGGTGGAGAACATCCATCGCCGGCGCGCGCTCGAGTCGGGGCCGCTCTCCGGCATCATTCCGGACGCGGTGGACGAGGTGGGCGGGCCGACCATCCTCGCCACCTTCACGGTGATCGCGGCGCTGCTGCCGATGGCCTTCGTCACCGGCCTGATGGGCCCCTATATGAGCCCGATCCCGATCAACGCCAGCATGGGGATGCTGATCTCGCTCGCCATCGCGTTCACGGTGACGCCGTGGCTGGCGCTGAAATTCTTCGGCAAGCAGCACCACGCCGCGCAGTCCGGGCGACTGGAACGCGTCGCGCGGCGCGTCCTCGGGCCGTTCATCGCATCCGCGGGCTGGCGCCGCGGCCTGCTGCTGGCGATCCTCGCGCTCATCGCCGCTTCCGTGTCGCTCGCCGGCGTGCAGCTCGTCGTGCTGAAGATGCTGCCCTTCGACAACAAGTCGGAGTTCCAGGTGGTGGTCGACATGCCCGCCGGCACGCCGGTGGAGGTGACCGCGGCGGCCCTGCGCGACCTCGGCGCGCACATCGCCAAAATTCCAGAAGTGACCGACACCCAGGCCTACGCGGGGCTCTCGGCGCCGATCAACTTCAACGGCCTGGTGCGCCAGTACTACCTGCGCGCGCTCCCCGAGCAAGGCGACCTGCAGGTGAACCTCGCGCCGAAGGAGGCGCGCGAGCGCAAGAGCCACGAAATCGCGCAGAGCGTGCGCCCGGCGCTCGAGGACATCGGCCGGCGCTGGAACGCGCGCGTGAAGGTGGTGGAGGTGCCGCCGGGTCCGCCGGTGCTCGCGCCGATCGTCGCCGAGGTCTACGGGCCCGATGAGGCGGGCCGCATCCGCACCGCGAAGCAGGTGCGCGAGGCGCTCGCCGCGACACCGGGCATCGTGGGCATCGACGACTCGGTCGAGGACTCTGCGCCACGCATCCGGCTGGTGGTCGACCAGGGCAAGGCCTCGCTCGCCGGCATCGCGCGCCGCGACGTGGTGGAAGCGCTCCGCATGGGTCTCGCGGGCGCCGATGTGACTGTGCTCCACGACGGGCAGTCGAAGTACGAGGTGCCGATCAGGATCATGCTGCCGCCCGAGCGCCTGGGCAGCCTCGCCGAGCTCCTCAAGCTCGCGGTGCGCACGCCCGCCGGGGAGCTGGTACCGCTTTCCGAGCTCGTCACGCCGATCGCCGACGAGCGCGACCGGCCCCTCTACCACAAGGACCTGCTGCCGGTGGTGTACGTGGTCGCCGACCAGGCCGGGCGCGTGGACAGCCCGCTCTACGGCATGTTCGCCGCGCGCAGGAGGCTGCCCGACGTGGACGAGTACTTCATCTCGCAGCCGTCAGACCCCTATCGCGCCTACGCGCTGAAATGGGACGGCGAATGGCAGGTGACCTACGAGACCTTCCGCGACATGGGCCTCGCCTACGGCGTGGGCCTGATCCTCATCTACCTGCTGGTGGTGGCGCAGTTCCGCTCTTACCTCACGCCGCTCGTCATCATGGCGCCGATCCCGCTCACCGTGATCGGCGTGATGCCGGGGCACGCGCTGCTGGGGGCGAACTTCACCGCCACCTCGATGATCGGCATGATCGCGCTCGCGGGGATCATCGTCAGGAACTCGATCCTGCTGGTGGATTTCGTGAATTTGAAAGTGGAAGAAGGCGTGCGCCTGGAAGAAGCCGTGATTCAGTCGGCGGCGGCGCGCGCCAAGCCGATTGCGCTCACCGGGCTCGCGGCGATGCTCGGAGCGGCGTTCATTCTCGACGACCCCATCTTCAACGGGCTCGCCATCGCGCTCATCTTCGGCATCCTCGTTTCAACCGTGCTGACGCTGGTCGTGATCCCGGTGCTGTACTACGTGACCTATCGCGCGCGGCGGGGCGCCTAGCCGGGGCGTGTGATGTGCGAGCTCTTCGCCCTGTCGGCCCGTCAAGCGGCGAATGTCCGCTTTTCGCTGGAGGAATTCTCCCGGCACGGCGGCCTAGCCGGCCCCCACAACGACGGCTGGGGCATCGCCTGGTACGAAGGCGCGGACGTCCGCCTGGTCAAGGAGCCTTCCGCCGCGAGCGACAGCGCCTGCCTCGACTTCATCCAGGATCATCCGTTTCGCAGCACCCTGGTCATGAGCCACATCCGCAAGGCGACGCAAGGCGAGCTCACGCTGGCGAACAGCCAGCCCTTCACGCGCGAGCTTGGCGGGCGCATGCACGTCTTCGCGCACAACGGCGACCTCAGCAGCGCGCGGCTCAGAAGCTCGTATTCCATCGG
>DASTTC010000120.1:0-6578 GCA_035760345.1 Burkholderiales bacterium
GCGCGACCACGGCATGGGCCTGGTGGACGCGCCGGTCTCCGGGGGCACGGTGGGCGCCGAGCAGGGCACGCTCGCCATCATGGCGGGCGGCAGGGCCGAGGACATCGAACGCGTGCGCCCGGTGATGGCGCACCTCGCGCAGCGCTTCACGCGCATGGGCGATGCCGGCGCGGGCCAGGTGACCAAGCTGTGCAATCAGATCATCGTGGGCTGCCTGTTCCCGGTGATCGCCGAGGCGGTGCGACTCGCCGAGGCCGCCGGCGTCGACGCGAATGCGCTGCCGCAAGCGCTCAAGGGCGGCTTCGCGGATTCGCTTCCGCTTCAGGTGTTTGGCGCTCGCATGGCAGCGCGGCAATTCGACCCGCCGCTCGGCGCGGTGTCCGTCATGTTGAAGGACCTGGAGAACGCCGCGGCGGTGGCGAAAGCGCAGAGCGTGCCCCTGCCGATGGCCCATACGGCGGCGGAGCTCTACCGCCTGCTCGTAGCGCAGGGGCGTGCCGGCGAAGAGCCGAGCGTGCTGGTCGATCTGCTCGCAGGCAAGCGCTAGCACAATTTCTTTCAACGCCGGCGCGCAACTTTGCGCGCGCGCAGGTTTTCGGCGTTGTATTCGCGCGGCGTTCTGATTATGATTCCCGCTCGTTTGCGGCAAGGGGAGACCACAAGGCCATGCGATCCGTCACCAAGGCTGATCTCGTCGAAGCGGCCGCAAGGGCCGGCAACCTGAGCAAGTCGAGCGCAGGCGAAGCGGTGAACGCGGTGTTCGACGCGATCGTGGCGGGCGTGGCCAAGGGCAATCGCGTGACGGTGGTCGGTTTCGGCACCTTCCTGCCCAGAAAAAGGAAAGCGCGCGCCGGGCGCAGCCCGCTCAACGGCAAGGAGATCCGCATTTCGTCGAAGACCGTGCCGGCGTTCAGCGCCGGCCAGGGCTTCAAGGACCGCGTCGACAGCCGCTAGCGCGGCGCGCCGGCCCGCCGCCGGCACATTGCCAAGTTGCTGAACCCTTGGCAGAATCCCGGCGGTCATGGACAACCTGCTGATCCTATCGCTCGACGCGCACGGCGTGCCGCACCGCTGGATCAGCTGGCAGCAGGCCTGCTTCTACTACGCCAAGAACCTCGTCGCCTGGACTCTGGGCGAGCGTACGTTCACGTTTCGCGGCGGCGTATCGCGCCTCACGGGTGAGCGCTCCAGCATCACCGCGCACTCCATCATCGCCATCCGCGGCCGCGCGCTCGCCGCGCGCGGCTTCAACCAGGTGCCGCCGCTCAACAACCGGGAGCTGTTCCGGCGCGACCGCCATACCTGCGGTTACTGCGGCGGCGAGTTCGGCTTTTTCCGGCTCACGCGCGACCACATCACGCCGCTGTCGCGCGGCGGGCGCGACACCTGGATGAACGTGGTCACCGCGTGCCGCCACTGCAATGGCCACAAGCGCAATCGCCTGCCCGAGGAGTCCGGCATGCAGTTGCTGTATGCGCCCTACGTGCCGAACAAGGCCGAGTACCTGATCCTCACCAACCGCCGCATCTTCGCCGATCAGATGGAGTTCCTGCGGCAGCACGTCGCCGCGCATTCGCGGTTGGTCGGCTCGCCTGCCTGATTTCTGGCGCAATAGCGGCTTCCACCTGTTGCAGCGCGACCCCGCCGGCAGGCTGCGGGTCACTGACGATTTCCTGCGTGCCTACTACCTGCGCCCGGAAATCCATCCGGTCGAGGAGTCCTGCGAGTCGGAGCGCACGCTGCATGCGGCGCTGATGGACGAGCCCCGCCGCGCGGTGGCGGCAACCGAGATCGAGGCCCTCGCGGACGAGGACGCGCGCCATAACTACGGCATGCTGCTGCGCTTTCGCGACCGGCTGCTCGCCGCGGGCTCGGTGGAGGGCTGCTACATGGGCCTGTTCAAGGGCGCCATCGACGTGCCGCCACTGTTCATCGAGCAGCTCACGCACGTGATCCTGCGCAACCTCCTGGAGGGCTGCGAGGATCCGCTGCAACTGCGGGCGGCAGAGGTGTTTTTCCGCGAGCAGAAGGCGACCCTGCAGGAGGGGCACGTGCTGCTCGCCGACCTGGAGACGGTGGAAATGCACGCCGCGGGCAACCGCTACGGCAGCATCGGCAAGCTGATCGTGGAGGCGCAGGGCTCGCTGGGCAAGGTGGACCTCGACGTCCTGGATCGCGCCAATGCCGCGCTGTACTGGGAGCGCGAATCGCGGCACGACACCGTCATCAGCCTCACCTTCGGCCGCGCCGCGCTCGATGCGCTGTGCCGCGTGATCGAGTCCTGGGTGGCGCACTTCCACGCCGTCGAGGTGAAGGTGAGCCCGTTGCGCCGGATCGAGGAAGCGCACTGGGCCTGGCACATCGGCCTGGATGCCGAGTCGACCGAGATCCTGAACGAGCTGTGGGCCGGCAGCCAGGTGGATGCCGGGCGCATGCGCAATATCGTCGCCCTGTTCTCGATGCGCTTCGCGGACCCGGCGCTGATGCGCGCGAGCGTGGCGGGGCACCCCGTGTACCTGGCGCTGAGCGTGAACGAAGCGCAGGTGGTGCGCATGAAGCCGCAGAACCTGCTGACCAACCTGCCACTGCGTGAAGCCTGAGTACTGGGAGCGCGCCAAGCGCGCGCTGGCGCGGCGCGATGCGGTGCTGGCCGCGATCATGCGGCGCCATCCGCGCGTGCATCTGGTGGCGCGCGGCGAGCCGTTCCAGACGCTGGCGCGCGCCATCGTCGGGCAGCAGATCTCGGTCAGGGCGGCGCAGTCGGTGTGGAACCGGGTACTCGAGGTGGCGCCGGGCATGTCGCCGGGCGACGTGCTCGCGGTGGCGCGCCCGCGCCTGCGCGCTTGCGGGCTCTCGGAGCGCAAGACCGAGTACATCGCGGACCTCGCGCGCCACTTCGCCGAGGGCACGGTGCAGCCACATCGTTGGCCCGAAATGGACGACGAGGCGGTGATCGCGGAACTGGAGGCGGTGCGCGGCATCGGCCGCTGGACCGCCGAGATGTTCCTGATGTTCAATCTGCTGCGGCCGGACGTCTATCCGCTCGGCGATCTCGGGCTGCTCAACGCGGTGCGCCTGCAATACTTCAGGGGGCGCAAGGTTCCCGTATCGCGCATCCGCAAGCTGGGCCTGGTCTGGCAGCCGTGGCGCTCCGTCGCCACCTGGTACCTGTGGCGCTCACTCGACCCGGTGCCGGTAGAATACTGAGCCCGTGAAGACCGCCTTCCTCGAATTCGAGCAGCCGATCGCCGAGCTCGAACAGCGCATCGAGGAACTGCGCTTCGTGCAGGACGACTCGGCGGTCGACATCTCCGAGGAGATCCAGCGCCTGACGAAGAAGAGCCAGGCGCTCACCAAGGAGATCTACGCCAAGCTCACGCCCTGGCAGGTGGCGCAGGTCGCGCGCCATCCACAAAGGCCGTATACGCTGGACTACATCGGCATGCTGTTCACCGGCTACGAGGAATTGCACGGCGACCGCAGCTTCGCCGAGGACGCCTCGATCGTCGGCGGACTGGCGCGCTTCGACGGCGTGCCCTGCGTGGTCATCGGCCACCAGAAGGGGCGGGACACCAAGGAGAAGATCCTGCGCAATTTCGGCATGCCCAAGCCCGAGGGCTACCGCAAGGCGCTGCGGCTGATGAAGCTGGCCGAGAAGTTCGAGCTGCCGGTGTTCACGTTTGTCGATACGCCGGGCGCCTATCCGGGCATCGACGCCGAGGAGCGCGGCCAATCCGAAGCGATCGGACGCAACCTGTATGCCATGGCCGCGCTGCGCACGCCGATCATCACCTCCATCATCGGCGAGGGCGGCTCGGGCGGCGCGCTCGCCATCGCGGTGGGCGACGTCACGATCATGCTGCAGTACGCCACCTACTCGGTGATTTCCCCCGAGGGCTGCGCTTCGATCCTGTGGAAAAGCGCGGACAAGGCGCCCGAGGCGGCGGAGACGCTTGGCATTACCGCGAACCGGCTGAAGACGCTCGGGTTGGTGGACAAGGTGGTGAGCGAGCCGCTGGGCGGCGCGCATCGCGATCCGCAGGGCGCCGCGCAGGCGCTGAAGAAGTCGCTCGCCGAGGCGTTCCGGGAACTGCGCGCGGTGAAACCGAAGCAGCTCGTGGAGGACCGCCTCGAGCGTCTCATGAGCTATGGCAAGTTCAAGGAAGCCGCCGAGCGTTGACCTGGGCGGGCTCGAGTTGCGCGGCCGGCGCCTGGCCGTCGGACTCTCGGGCGGCATCGATTCGGTGGTGCTGCTCGATCTCCTGCGCCGAGTGCGCCGGCGCGAAGGTTTCCGGCTCGAGGCCGTGCACGTGCATCATGGGCTGAGCCCACGGGCCGACGCCTGGGCGCGCGCTTGCCGCGCGCTGTGCCGGCGATGGCGCATCCCGCTCGTGGTGCGTCGCGTCACGGTACGCAGGCGGGGCCGGGGGCTCGAGGCGGCCGCGCGCACTGCGCGGCGCGAGGTCTTCGCAAGCCACCCCGCGCCGGTGATCGCGCTCGCGCACCAACTGGACGACCAGGCGGAAACCGTGCTCCTCAACCTGCTGCGCGGCGCGGGCGTGCGCGGCGCAAGCGCCATGCCGGTGGTGGGCCGACTGGGCGAGAAGACCTTGCTGCGGCCGCTGCTGGCGGTGCCGCGCCGCGAGATCGTCGCGTATGCGCGTGCGCAGGGCCTCGCCTGGGTGGAGGACGAATCGAACCGGGATGCGGCGCTGACCCGGAACTTCCTGCGGCTGCACGTGGGGCCGTTGCTGGAAACGCGCTTTCCGCGCTGGCGCGAAAGCCTGGCGCGCGCGGCCCGGCATTTCGGCGCGGCGGTTGCGGACGCGCGCGTGGCGCTGCGCGAGTTTTTGCGGGGACAGGGCTTGCGCGCGCCGAGCGAGGCGAAGCTCGCCGACATGCTCAGGCAGTTCACGAGCGCTGGGGCGCGCACCGCCATCGAACACGATGGCGCACGCCTTCGCGTGTATCGCGGCCGGGTGTCCGTGGAGCCATCGGGCGCATGGCCGGGCGGCAAGCTGCGCCTGCGCCCGGTGCGCGGCCAGGGCATCGATGCCGCGCGCCTCGAGCGCGCGGGCATGACGCTGCGCGCGCGCACCGGCGGCGAACGGCTGCAACTGCATGCACGGCGCCCGCGTCGCACGCTGAAGAACCTGTTCCAGGAAGCCGGCATTGCGCCGTGGCAGCGCGAGCACCTGCCGCTCCTGTATTGCGGCGACGAACTCGTCTGGGTGCCCGGACTCGGCGTTGCCGCCGGATGGCAGGCGTCACGCGGCGCGCGAGGCGTCGTGCCGGAATGGCGGGAGACCTCCTAAGCCATTGTTTTTACGAAAGTCGCGAGCGGTCCGTGGTAGAATCCGCCGCTAACTTTTCAGGCACCCCACGGAGAGCCAGGAATGGCGGTCGAGCGTACCCTGTCCATCATCAAGCCGGACGCAGTGAAGAAAAATGCCATCGGCGAAATCCTCGCGCGCTTCGAGCGCGCCGGGTTGCGCATCGTGGCGGCGCGCATGATGCATTTGTCGCGTGCCGAGGCCGAAGGCTTCTACGCGGTGCACCGGGAGCGGCCCTTCTTCAAGGACCTGGTGGATTTCATGGGGTCGGGTCCGGTGGTGGTGCAGGTGCTCGAGGGCCCGGACGCCGTGGCGAAGAACCGCGAGTTGATGGGCGCCACCGATCCGAAGAAGGCCGCCAAAGGCACGATCCGCGCGGATTTCGCCGAGTCGATCGACGCCAACGCGGTGCACGGCTCCGACGGGCCGGAGACGGCGCGCACCGAGATCGCGTACTTCTTTCCGGCCTGCGAGGTGTTTTCGCGCTGACATGAAGGTCAACCTCCTCGGCCTGGACGCTGCCGGGCTCGCCGCGTTCTTTGGCACGCTGGGCGAGAAGCCGTTCCGCGCGCGGCAGCTGATGCAGTGGGTGCACCAGCGGCGCGAGGATGAGTTCACGCGCATGACCGACCTGGCAAAGGACCTGCGCGCGAAGCTCCAGCAGCACGCCGTGGTGCAGGCGCCGGCCATCGTCGGCGACAGCACCGCCGCCGACGGCACGCGCAAATGGCTGCTGAAGGTGGACGGCGCGAACGCCGTCGACGCTGTGTTCATTCCCGAGACCGCGCGTGGCACGCTATGCGTGTCGAGCCAGGCCGGCTGCGTGCTCGACTGCGCGTTCTGCTCGACCGGCAAGCAGGGCTTCAACCGCAACCTGAGCACCGCGGAGATCGTGGGGCAGCTGTGGCTCGCCAATCGCCTCCTCGGCGGCGAGCGCCCGGTGACCAACGTCGTGCTGATGGGCATGGGCGAGCCGCTGCTCAATCTCGACAACGTGGTTCCCGCGCTGCGCCTGATGCTCGACGACAACGCCTATGGACTGTCGCGCCGCCGCGTCACGGTGTCCACCTCCGGCGTGATCCCCGGCATGGACCGGCTGCGCGACGAGTGCCCGGTGGCGCTCGCGGTGTCGCTGCATGCGCCCGATGACGCATTGCGCGATCGACTGGTGCCCGTCAACCGCAAGTACCCGATGCGCGACCTGCTCAAGGCCTGCGAGCGCTACCTGGAGAAGGCGCCGCGCGA
>DASTTC010000121.1:0-6971 GCA_035760345.1 Burkholderiales bacterium
CGGCCGGCATCGGCACCACGTTTACGTGGTGGAGCTCGACCCCGCGGTGCTCAACCTCGCGCGCTTTCGAAAAGCCAATCCGGACCGGGACATGCTCAAGCCCTGCGTGTACGTCGGCATGACGGGCCTCACGCCCGAAGCGCGCTTCGCCAAGCACAAGGCCGGCGTGCGCGCCAACGCCTACGTGCAGCGCTTCGGCCTGCGCCTTTTGCCCAGGCTCTACGCTTATGCCAACCCGATGCCCTACGAGGCGGCGCGGGACATGGAGGTCGAGCTGGCGATCTCGCTGCGCGAAGAGGGCTACGCCGTATGGCAGGCATGATTCGGCTGGTGCTCGACACTAACGTCTGGCTGGACTGGCTGGTGTTCGACGAGCCAGCGATCGCGCCGTTGCGCGAGGCGCACGACGCGCGGCGCATCGAGATCGTCATGGATGTCGCGTGCGAGGCGGAACTGGTGCGCGTACTGGCCTACGATCTTGGGAGGCATAGTATTGACGCAGAGGCGCAGGCGGTCTGCATCGCGCGCTGCCGCGGCATCGTGACGGGCGTGCAAGCGGGACTGGCAGACGAGCTGCCACAATGCCGGGACCCGGACGACCAGAAGTTCCTGGCGCTCGCCTATGCCGCGCGAGCGGATTTCCTGGTCACCAAGGACCAGGCGCTGCTCGAGCTCGCGCGCCGCGTCGAGCGCTTTCGCATCGTCACACCGGCGCAATTTGGGGGCCTGTAGTGCCGCTCGACCCCGGTCTGGTCGACGCCTACCGCCGCGCGCAGTATGTGGTCTTCGGGGAACCCGAGTTGATTCTCTGCATCGGCGAGGCGAACGAAGCGCTCGACGCGCTGCTCGATGAGGAAGGCGCGGAAACGGCGGCCTACGTCACCGCCGCCAATCCGAACGGCCGCAGGGCGGGGATGACCGAGAACCTGCTTGCCCAGACTGCGCTCGTCGAAGCTCTGCGGGAGGCGGGCTATGCCTGCCATGCGGGCGAGGGCCGCGATCCGACGGGCGGGTGGCCCGCCGAACCCAGCGTGCTGGTGGTGGGCATCCCGCGCACCGAAGCCGAGGTGCTGGGCCGCAGCTACGAGCAGAACGCGATCGTGTTCGTCGAGCGGGGCCGGGCGCCCGAGCTGCTGCTGCTGGCGGACTACGAGTAGCGCGCCTTGAGCGGGATCACGTGGCGCACGCCGCCGCGCGGGTTCGGCGTGTCGCCCTTGAAGCGCGGGATGACATGGATGTGCGCGTGCCACACCGACTGGCCCGCCGCTTCGCCGCAATTGGCGCCGACGTTGAAGCCGTCGGGCGAAAAGCGCGCCGCGAGGATCGGCTGGACCTCGCGCACCAGGCGAAAGCAGCCGTCGTATTCGACCGGCTCCAGGTCCCAGATGGTCGTCGCGTGGCGCAGCGGCAGCACCAGCGCGTGGCCGGGCGACACGGGGTAGGTGTCGTACACCGCGATCGCCACGTCGTTGCGCGCGATGACCTCGCGCTGCGGCCGGCAGAACAGGCACTCGGCCATCTAGCCCACCACCGTCACCACCACGCTGCGCGTGTGTGGCGCATGCCGGTGCTCCCAGAGGTAGATCCCCTGCCAGGTGCCGAGCAGCAGCCGGCCCTCGGCCACGGGAATCTGCAGCGAGTTCGTGGTCAGTACCGAGCGCGCGTGCGCCGCCATGTCGTCCGGCCCTTCATCGTCGTGTGCGTAAGCGGGGTCGCCGTCGGGCGCGAGGCGGGAAAGGATCGTCTCCAGATCCTGGCGCACTGCGGGCGCGGCATTTTCGCACAGCATGAGCGAGGCGCTGGTGTGCTGCAGGAACACGTTGCACAGGCCCTGGCGCACGCCGGCCGCGCGCACGGCGCGCTCGACGTCTGCCGTGATCTCGGTGGTGCCGCGGCCGCGCGTGCGGATATTGAGCAATTCTTGCGCGGAGGGCATGATGGAGTCCACGTGAAAACCCCATTGTCCGCTTACCGCGAGCAGGCGCTCAAGCTCTACCCCTGGGTGTGCACGCGCTGCGCGCGCGAGTTCTCGGGCGCCCGGGTGCGCGAGCTCACGGTGCATCACAAGGACGGCAATCACGACTACAACCCGCCCGACGGCTCGAACTGGGAGCTGTTGTGCCTGTATTGCCACGAGAACGAGCATGCGCGCATGGAGGACGCCCGTGCGGGCGGGGGCGGGGAGAAGAAGGCGGCCGCGCCGGCCACCCACAAGCCGCTCGCCGGACTGGCGGACCTGCTGAAGGGCCGCAAGTAGGCGGCCGCGTTTCGACAGGACAATCGGCGCAGAACGGCGCCGGTTTGTGGGCGAAAATGCGGCGCCATGGCCGACCCTGTTTCCCGCTGGCTGGAGAAGTTCGCCAAGGCGCTCGCCAAGCCGGACCTGGGCGCCGCGGCGGACTTGTTCGGCGACGAGTGCTACTGGCGCGACCTCGTCGCCTTCACCTGGACGATCAAGACTTTCGAAGGGCGCGACGGCATCAAGGCGATGCTCGCGGCGACGCTCGCCGGCGCAACGCCGGGCACGTTCACGCCGCTGGGGCAGCCGGTGACCGAGAACGGCGTCACCGATGCGTGGTTTGCGTTCGAGACTGCGGCTGGCCGCGGCACGGGCCACCTGCGGCTACGCGATGGCCGCTGCTGGACGATGCTCACCACGCTCCAGGAGCTGAAGGGCTTCGAAGAGAAGGCCGGGCGTGCGCGCGAACGCGGCTTGGCGCACGGCGTGGTCCCGGGCCGGCTGGCGTGGTTCGAGCAACGGCAACAGGATTCGGCGGAGCTTGGCTACGAGCGCCAGCCGTATGTGCTGATCGTGGGCGGCGGGCAGGGCGGACTGGCGCTCGCCGCACGCCTGAAGCGCCTCGGCGTCCCAGCGCTCGTGCTGGAGAAGAACGAGCGCGCCGGGGACTCCTGGCGCAAGCGCTACCGCTCGCTCGTGCTGCACGATCCGGTGTGGTACGACCACATGCCGTACCTGCAATTCCCCGACCACTGGCCGGTGTTCACGCCCAAGGACAAGATGGGCGACTGGCTGGAGATGTACGCGCGGGTGATGGAGCTCGACCTGTGGACCTCCGCCAAGTGCCTGAAGGCCGCGTACGACGAGTCGGCCGGGGAATGGGCGGTGCAGGTGAACCGGGGCGGGCAGCTGGTGGAGCTGCGTCCGAAGCAACTGGTCCTCGCCACCGGCATGTCGGGCTTTCCGAGCATGCCGCAGATTCCCGGCGCGGACCTGTTTGCCGGGCGCATCGTGCACTCGAGCCAATTCGACGGCGGCGAGGCCTGGCGCGGCAAGCATTGCGTGGTGCTCGGCGCCAATAACTCGGCGCACGACATCGCCGCCGACCTGTGGGAGCAGGGCGCTGAGGAGGTCACCATGATCCAGCGCTCGCCCTCGGTGGTGGTCACCTCGGATGCGCTGATGGAGCACGCCTGGGGACGGTTGTATTCGGAAAGCGCGCTGGAGGCCGGCATCGCGACCGAGATCGCCGACCTGAGCGTAGCCTCGGTGCCGTTCAAGCTGCTGCCCGCATTCCAGAAGCCGGTCTACGAGGCGATCCGCAAGCGCGACGCGGCGCTCTACGAGGGACTGGAGAAAGCGGGCTTCCAGTGCCACTTCGGCGAGGACGGCTCGGGCATCCACGCGACGTACCTGCGCCGTGGCGCGGGCTACTACATCGACGTCGGCGCCTCCCAACTGGTGGTCGACGGGCGCATCAAGCTGAAGAGCCCGGCCGAGATCGAGCGCATCGCCGAGCACACGGTGCTGCTTTCCGACGGCGCGGTGCTGCCGGCCGACCTCATCGTCTATGCCACCGGCTACGGCTCGATGAACGAGTGGGCGGCGCAGCTCATTTCACCCGAGGTCGCGGCGCGCGTGGGCAGGTGCTGGGGGCTGGGCTCGCAGACGAAGTACGATCCCGGGCCCTGGGTGGGGGAGTTGCGCAACATGTGGAAACCCACGCAGCAGCCCGGACTGTGGTTCATGGGTGGCAACCTGATGCAGGCGCGGCACTATTCGCTGTACCTCGCGCTGCAGCTGAAGGCGCGCTACGAGGGCCTGGCCACGCCGGTGTATTTCGTCGACCCCGTGCACCCCGCATGAAACTGCCCGAGAACTCGTTGTTCTCGATGCTGCTGCGCGCGCGCTGGTGGGTGAGCGCGCTCACCGGCCTGGGCGTGTTCCTCGTGGTGCGGCTGCTGCTCGATGCCGGCTTTGCTTTCTTCGCCGCGCTGCCCTTTCTCGTCATCGCCAACGTCGTCGTGTGGCGCGAGCTGCGCGCGCCGCGCGGCGCGCGAGTCGACGCGGCGCTGGAAAAGCTGCGCGCCATGAGCTGGGAGGAATTCGCGGGCCTGCTCGAGGCGGCTTATCGGCGCGAGGGATTCGAAGTGAAGCGCGCGGAAGGCGCGGCGGATTTCGAGATGCGCAAGGCCGGGGACCTGACCCTGGTGGCCGCCAAGCGCTGGAAGGCCTCCGTCTCCGGCGTGGAGCCGCTGAAAGCGCTCGCCGCCGCCGGCGAGCAGTGCGGCGCCTCGGCGTGCGTCTACGTCTGCGCCACGGAGTTGAGCGAAAGGGCGAAGGACTTCGCGCTGGGCAAGCAGATCAAGCGCCTCGAGGGCACGGGGCTGGTGCGGCTGCTGCAGCCCTAGGCGGCAACGTCGTGCTGCGTGCCCGCTTAGAGCGTGGCGAGTTCGGCTTGGGTGTCCAGGTCCGCAGGATCGGCGGCGAGTCTTGACTTCGGCGCCGCGTTCTCCGTGCTGGCAGCCCGCGCTGTGTCGGGCGGCGGGCTGTAGCAGGAGCAGGCCGCGGCCTCGAGGCCGCGCTGGTCCAGGATGTGGATGGTGCCGCGGTGGTATTCGATCAGTTTCCGGCGCTGCAGCGCGCTGGCGGACTCGGTGACGCCCACCCGGCGCACGCCCAGCATGGTGGCGAGGAAATCCTGCGTCATGCGGAATTGCGGCGAGCCCATGCGGTCGCGCGTCATCAGCAGCCAGCGCGCCAGGCGCGACTCCACGTTGTGGAAGCGGTTGCAGCCGGCGGTCTGCGAGATCTGCCCCATCAGCGCGTGGACGTAGCGGTTGATCGCGCGGCGCAGGGGCGGGCTGTGCTCGAATTCGCGGGTGAAGCGCGCGGCGCCCATGCGCAGTGCCGGCCCGCCGCCTTGCACCAGTGCGCGCATCGGCGATTCCTTGATGCCCAGCGCGAGCGCCACGCCAACCATGCCTTCGCGCCCGACCATGCCGACCTCGAGCGCGAGGTGGCCCTCCACCACCGTAAGCAGCGACACCAGGCAGTTGACCGGAAAGTATACGTCGCGCATCACCTTGCCCGGCTCGTAGAGGATGTCGCCGAATACCAGCACCACCGGCGAGAGGGCGGGCTGCAGCTTCTCGTAGCAAGCGCGAGGTAGCGCAGCGAGCAGGGTGTTGCTGGGCTTCTCCATCGAGCCCATCCTGCGCGATGGCGCCGGCAGCGTATGTACGCCCGCCCACACACCGCGCCGCTACCGTGAACCAAGTGGCTCAGTTGACGGAGGCGGAAGCGCGCGACGCCAGCAGCCGGTCGTACTCCTTTTTCACCACCGCGTAGCACTCGCACACGCGCGCCTCCAGCCCCGCCCGGTCGAGAACGGTGATGTGACCGCGGCGGTAATTGATCAGTCCCGCGGCCTGCAGCCTTCCGGCGGCCTCGGTGACGCCCTCGCGGCGCACGCCGAGCATGTTGGCGATCAGTTCCTGCGTCATTACCAGCTCGTTGGCGGGCAGGCGGTCCAGGCTGAGCAGCAGCCAGCGGCACAGTTGCTGGTCCACCGAATGGTGGCGGTTGCACACCGCGGTCTGCGCCATCTGCGTGATCAGCGCCTGGGTATAGCGCAGCAGGAGGTGCTGCAGCTCGCCGTCGAGATCGAACTCCTTCTTCATCACCGAGGCCTTCAACCGGTAGCCCGCGCCGGCGCTCTGCACCACCGCGCGGCTGGGCGTGGTCTCGCCCCCCATGAAAAGGGCAATACCCACCAGCCCCTCGTTGCCGGTGATGGCGATCTCCGCCGAGGAGCCGTTCTCCAGCACGTAGAGCAGGGACACGATGGCGGAGGTCGGGAAGTAGACGTAGCCCTGCTTGCCGCCGGACTCGTACACCGCCATGCCGAGCGGCAGGGGCGTGGGCTCGAGAAAGGGTTCGAGCTTTTCGTAGGTCGCCGGCGGCAGGATCGCCAGCAACCGGTTGTCCTTTGGCGAGCGCGGGACGGTGGCTATAGGCTTGGATGGGCGCATTGGAGGCCATTGTACGCCCCCAAGGGGGGGCGTTTGTGCGTTATCGAACATACAATCGCGGCTCGCAATGTGCGCCAAAGGACGGAAGGCGGCGTCGTGGCGCACCGACAATGCCTCGTGCGCTCGGCATCCGCCGAGACACGGCGATAAAGCGTGCCCCCATGCAAACGCAAACCACGCCTCCGGTGAGCGCGCGCGCGCCGGCGGTGCTCACGCTCCTCGCGCTCCTCGCGATCGTCGCCGCGCTGTATCTCGCGCGCGCCTTCATCATCCCGCTGCTGATCGGGATCCTGGCGAGCTACGCGTTGTCCCCGGCGGTGGACTGGCTATGCCGCTGGCGCGTGCCGCGGGTCGTGGCCGCGGCGCTGGTGCTTGCTGCCCTGGCGGGCGGCTTTTCCTGGATGGCGATCACGCTGGGCGATGAAGCCGCAGCCATGGCGAGCACGCTCCCCGAGGCTGCGCGCAAGCTGCGGCAGGGACTGAGCGAACGGCGCGCGTCGGGGCCGACGGCGCTGCACAACGTTCAGCAGGCGGCCAAGGAGATGGAACAGGCCGCCGCCGATATCGCGGCGCCGGCCAAGCCGGTGCGGGCCGCGCCCGAGCAAAGCGCCCCGGCGCCCGTGCCCTGGCTCAACGACTTCGTGCTTGCGCAGACCCGCCTGCTGGTGGTGGTCCTGGCGCAGGCGCCGATCGTCGTG
>DASTTC010000122.1:0-7030 GCA_035760345.1 Burkholderiales bacterium
GACGAGCTGGTGCGGCGCTTTCGCCTCGACCAGCAGGATCGGCTGCGCATCGCCATCCTGTCGGTCGACCCGACGCGCAGGAAGACCGGCGGCGCGCTGCTCGGGGACCGCATCCGCATGAATGCCATCGGCGGGACGCAAACGTTCATGCGCTCGCTCGCCACGCGCGATTCCAACGCCGAGATCGCGAAATGCCTGCCGGAGGCCATCGCCGCCTGCCGCGCCGCGGGCTACGACCTCATCATCGCCGAGACCTCCGGCATCGGCCAGGGCAACGCGGCGATCGCGCCGCTCGCCGACGCGACGCTGTACGTGATGACGCCGGAGTTCGGCGCGGCGAGCCAGCTCGAGAAAATCGACATGCTGGATTACGCCGACTTCGTCGCCATCAACAAGTTCGACCGCCGCGGGGCCGAGGATGCGCTGCGCGACGTCAGAAAGCAGATGCAGCGCAATCGCCAGGCGTTCAGCGCGTCGCCCGAGGCGATGCCGGTGTTCGGCACCATCGCCGCACGCTTCAACGACGACGGCGTGACCGCGCTGTACCACGCCATCGCCGCCAAGCTGAAGGACGCGGGGCTCAAGCTCGGCACCGGCACGTTGCCGAAGGCGGCGAACAAGGTTTCCTCCAACGTGCATGCCATCGTGCCGCCCAATCGGGCACGCTACCTCGCCGAGATCGCGGAGGGCCTGCGCGGCTACCACGCGCACGCCGCGGCGCAGGCGAAGCTCGCGCGCGAGCGCCAGCAGCTCGCCGAGGCGAAGCGCATGAGCGGCCTGGAGGCGCTCGAGCCCCTGGTGGCCGACAAGGACGCCAGGCTGGACGCGAACTCGAAGCAGCTGCTTGCCTCGTGGCCCGAGACGCTCAAGTCGTATGCGGGCGAGCATTTCACCAGCTCGGTGCGCGAGCGCGAGCTGCGCACGAAATTGCGCGTGGAAACCTTGTCCGGCACCAGCATTCCCAAGGTGGCGCTGCCGAAGTTCGAGGACCACGGCGAACTGCTGCGCTGGCGCCTGCGCGAGAACCTTCCTGGCGCGTTCCCCTACACCGCGGGCGTGTTTCCTTTCAAGCGCGAGAACGAGGACCCGACGCGCATGTTCGCCGGCGAGGGCGACGCGTTTCGCACCAACAAGCGTTTTCACCTCCTGTCGAAGGACATGCCGGCCAAGCGCCTGTCCACAGCCTTCGACTCGGTGACGCTGTACGGCTTCGATCCGGACGAGCGGCCCGACATCTACGGCAAGGTGGGCAACTCGGGCGTGTCCATCGCCACGCTCGATGACATGAAGGTGCTGTACTCGGGCTTCGACCTGTGCGACCCGGCGACCTCGGTGTCGATGACCATCAACGGTCCGGCACCCACGCTGCTGGCAATGTTCTTCAACACGGCCATCGACCAGCAGGTCGAGCAGTTGGGCCGCAAGCCGACGCAGAAAGAGCTGGCCGAGATCACGGCGAGGACGATGTCCGCGGTTCGCGGAACCGTGCAGGCCGATATCCTCAAGGAAGACCAGGGGCAGAACACCTGCATCTTCTCCACCGAGTTCTCGCTCAAGGTGATGGGCGACATCCAGCAGCACTTCATCGACAAGGACGTGCGCAACTTCTACTCGGTGTCGATCTCGGGTTATCACATTGCCGAGGCGGGCGCGAACCCGATCTCGCAGCTCGCGTTTACGCTTGCCAACGGCTTCACGTTCGTCGAGTCCTACCTCGCGCGCGGTATGCAGATCGACGACTTTGCGCCCAACCTGTCGTTCTTCTTCAGCTACGGCATGGATCCCGAATACGCGGTTCTCGGCCGCGTGGCGCGGCGCGTCTGGGCGGTGGCGATGCGCGAGCGCTACGGCGCCAACGAGCGCTCGCAGAAGCTCAAGTTCCACTCGCAGACTTCGGGGCGCTCGCTGCACGCGCAGGAGATCGCGTTCAACGACATCCGCACCACGCTGCAGGCGCTGATCTCGACCTACGACAACACCAACTCCCTGCACACCAACGCCTTCGACGAGGCGATCACCACGCCCACCGAGGAGTCGGTGCGCCGCGCCATGGCGATCCAGCTGGTCATCAACAAGGAATGGGGACTGGGGAAGAACGAGAATCCGAACCAGGGCAGCTTCATCATCGACGAGTTGACCGACCTGGTGGAGGAGGCGGTGCTGAAGGAGTTCGAGGCGATCAGCTCAAGGGGCGGCGTGCTCGGCGCGATGGAGACCGGCTACCAGCGCGGCAAGATCCAGGAAGAGTCCATGCACTACGAGCACAAGAAGCACGATGGCTCGTACCCGATCGTGGGCGTCAACACCTTCCGCAACCCGCACGGCGACACGGCACCCCAAAAGGTCGAGCTGATCCGCTCCACGGAGCAGGAAAAGCAATCGCAGCTCAAGCGCCTGCGCGAATTCCACCAGCGCCACGCCAAGGAGGCGCCGGCGATGCTGGAACGCCTGCGCCAGGCGGTAATGCGCGACGAGAACGTGTTCGCGGTGCTGATGGACGCGGTGCGCGTCTGTTCCCTGGGACAGATCACCCACGCCCTGTTCGAGGTGGGCGGGCAGTACCGCCGGAACATGTAGCCGGTTGCAGCGCATTCGGCACAAGAAGGCAACAATGACTGGCCCTGAATCGAAAATCGTCCGCACCATGTGCCCGATGAGCTGCCACCCTACGCTGTGCGGCATGCTGGCCGAGGTGCGCGAGGGCAAGCTGGTGGGCGTGAAAGGGGATGAAGCCAACCCGGACAGCCAGGGCTTCCTGTGCATCCGCGGACAGGCGTCGCCGGAGATATTCGACAACCCCGCGCGCTTGTTGCACCCCTTGGTGCGTGACCGGCGCAGCGACGGGTACCGGCGCGCCAGCTGGGACGAAGCGCTCGAGCGCATCGTGGCCAGCATGGCGCAATCTCCGCCGGCGGCCACCGCCATCTGGCCCGGACACGGCACCTTCACCACCAACTACGGCACGCGCATCAGCGCGCAGTTGATGGCCCGCTTCGCGAACTTCCACGGCAGCCAGTTCTGGAGCCCGACGATGATTTGCTGGGGTCTGGGCGCCTTCGGGCTGGGACTGACCGGCATGCTCGAAACCAACACCAAGGAGGACATGGGCGAGAGCTCGCAGCTCATCCTCCTGTGGGCTGCCAACCTCGCCAGTCAGCCCAATACGGCGCGGCACCTGCTGGCGGCCAAGCGCCGCGGCGCACACATCGTGACTATCGACGTGCGCCACACCGAGGCCGCCGCCAAGTCGGACGAAGTGCTGATCCTGCGGCCGGGCAGCGACACCGCGCTGGCGCTGGCGATGATGCATGTGATCTGCGCCGAGCGACGCCATGACGCCGCGTTCGTGGCCCGGCACACGGTGGGCTTCGAGCAGCTCGCGGCGCATGTACGGGAGTTCTCGCCGGACTGGGCCGCAGGTGTCACCGGCATTGCGGCCGAGCGCATCGTGGCGCTGGCGCGCCGCTACGCCGGCACGCGACCGGCGATGATCGTGCTGGGCGGCAGTTCGATGCACAAGGGAAACAATGGCTGGCTCGCCGGGCGCGCGATCGCCTGCCTGCCGGGGCTGACCGGGAACGTGGGCATCGCGGGCAGTGGCTTCGGCCCGCGCCACGGCAGCGCGGCGCACGGCCGTGGCCTGGGCAGCATCATCGAGCCGCAGCGCCGCGTGCCCGGGACGGCAATGCCCAACCAGATGTCAGGCGTCACCGCGGCCTTGCGCGAGGGCCGCATCCACACCTTGCTGCTGATGGGAACGAACATGTTGTCGTCGTTCGCTGATGCTACGGCCGTGGCCTCGGGTCTGGAACAGACCCGGCTGGTAGTGAGCTACGATCTGTTCCTGAACGACACGGCGCGTCGCTACGCCGACATCGTGTTGCCCGGCACGGCCTGGCTGGAGGAGCTGGGATGCAAGATGACGCATACCCACCTGTATTTGATGGAGCCGGCCCTGGCGCCTGCCGGCGAGACGCGCTCGGTGCACTGGGTGGTGAAGTCACTGGCCGAGCGCATGGGCCTGGATGGCTTCTACCCCTGGGCGTCGGAGGAGGCGATGGTGGATGCAATCCTCGATCACCCCTGCACCGGTCGCGCGACGGTGGCGTCGTTGCGCGCGCAGGGCGGCATCGCGGCACTGAACATCTCGCACGTCGCCAATCCGACGTTCGATTTCGAGACGCCGTCGCGCAAAATCGAGTTCTTCTCGGCCCAGGCGCAAGGCCTGGGCCTGCCGCCGCTGCCGTCGGTGGATGCGGAGGCGTCGACCGCGAGCGCCTATCCGCTCACGCTCACCCAGGGGCGCACGCTCACGCACTTCCATGCCTTCTACAACAACGGCAGTGAACTGCCGACGCTGGCGCGGCGCGAGAGCGAAGCGCAGTTGTGGGTCGCCAGCGCGGACGCCGCGGAGCGCCGGGTGACCGAAGGTGCGGCGATCCGCATTTTCAACGAACGCGGCGAACTGTCCGCCAGGGCGCACGTCAGCGATCGCATCCCCGCAGGCACCGTGTGGGTGCGCGACGGCTGGCCCGGGCTCAACCGGCTCACGGCCGGCACGGCCGTGTTGCCCGATGCCGCCGTCGACCTGTTCGCCTTTTCTGCCGGGCAGGCAAGTTTCGATGCCAGGGTCGACGTGGCCCTTGCGTAGACGCGCAGCGCTCGCCGTGGACGGCGGTTGGCGCGCGAAGTAGCCGCCGCTAGCGCAACGGCCTGGCCGTGATCACGTGCCCGATCTGCCACGGGCGCGGCAGCACGGCGTGCGCCGCCTTGGCGGCGGCCAGCCGTTCCAGGATCGCTGCGGGCATCGGCGCCGTGCGCCGCGCCTTGTGGTCCACATGCGCGCCGAGCGATTCGCAGGACGCCGCGAGGTAGCCTTCGGTGGCGTGGAACATCTCCTGGTAGTAATGGATGCGCTTTGCGTCGTGGTCGAGCAGGCGCGCCTCGAAGCGCAAAGGGTCGCCTTGCCTCACTTCGCGCAGGAAGTTCAGGTGCGACTCGAGCGCGAACGTGGTGGCGTCGTGCTGGCGTCGATATTCGGGCGTGAAGCCCAGGTACTGGAAAAAGTCCTCCGCCGCAAGGTCGAATGCGACGTGGTAGTAACCCACGTTCATATGGCCGTTGTAATCGATCCACTCCGGGCGTACGGTCTGGACGCTTGCGGCGGTGAAGGGGGTCGGCACGGTCATGCGGGAAGTGTAGCGGCGTAGCGCGGAGGATGCAGATGGAGTCACTCACGAACCTGGGCGCCGCCGTCGGCGCCTTGCTCATGGAACGCAGGCAGACCCTGGCCGTGGCCGAATCCTCCGCAGGCGGCTTGATCAATGCCGCGCTCGTGGCGGTGCCCGGCGCATCCGCCTACTACCTCGGCGGCTGCGTCATCTACACGGCCGCCGGGCGCGAGGCGCTCCTCGGCATCACGGCGCAGGAGATGGCGGGCATGCGCTCGGCGAGCGAGCCGTTCGCCCGGCTCCTCGCCCGCCGCGTGCGCGACAAGCTGGGCACGACCTGGGGTCTGGCCGAGACCGGGGCGAGCGGTCCGCGCGGCAATCGCTACGGCGATCCCGCGGGGCACGCGTGCATCGCGGTCGCCGGCCCGGTCGAAGCAGTAATCACGCTGGCGACGGGCAGCGCGGCGCGCGAAGCCAACATGTGGCAGTTTGCGGCACGCGCTATCGACTTGCTCGAGGCTTGCATGCGAAAGTGCGGCACATGAACGAAGACGTCCGGGCCAGGTACCTCACCCTGCAGGAGATCGCCGCCGCCGCGAAGCGCAATCTCGCGCCGGGGCCCTGGAGCTATCTGATCGGCGGCACGGAGACCGAGACCACTGTGCGGCGCAACCGGTACGCGCTCGACACGATCGGGTTCCGTCCGCGCGTCTTGCGCGACATGCGGCGCGTCGACGTGGGCGGCGAGCTTTTCGGCACGCGGGTCCGGCTGCCGGTGCTGATTGCGCCGGTGGGCGGCGTGGAGTCCTTTGTGGAGGGGGGCGCGGCCGCCGCGGCGCGCGCCTCGGCCGTGTTCAACGTGCCGCAGATGCTTTCTTCGGTGTGCCAGCCGGGCCTGGAAGCGACAGCCGCCGCCGCCGCCGACACCCTTCGCATGTTCCAGCTCTACGTGCGTGGCGATGCTGCCTGGGTCGATGACCACGTGCGCCGTGCGAAGGAACACGGTTATCGCGCCTTCTGCCTGACGGTGGATAGCGCGATGTACAGCCGGCGCGAGCGCGACCTGGCAGGGCGATTCGTCAAGCCCTGGCGCGCCGATGCGGCGGCCGGGATGCGATTCCAGTCCGCGCTCTGCTGGGACGAGGTGAAGCGTTACAAGGACCATCACGACCTGCCGCTCATCCTGAAGGGCATCGCGACCGCCGAGGACGCCGAGCTCGCCGTGGCGCACGGCGTCGACGTGGTCTACGTCTCCAACCACGGCGGACGCCAGCTCGATCACGCGCTCGGGTGCGCAGCCGTCCTGCCGGAAATCGTGCAGGCGGTCGCGGGACGCGCCCAGGTGTGGGTCGATGGCGGTTTCATGCGCGGCACCGACGTGGTGAAGGGCATCGCGCTCGGTGCGTGCTGCGTCGGCCTAGGGCGGCTCGCCTGCCTGGGCCTCGCCGCGGACGGCGTCGCGGGCCTGGTGCGCGCGCTCGAGATCCTCGAGGAAGAAGTGCGCATCTGCCTCGGGCTGCTGGGCGCGGCATCGTTCGAGCAGCTCACGCCCGCGCACCTCGCCGCCGCGCCCGCGGTGAGCGAGCCGGGCGCGCTCAGCGCATTGCCGTTGCTGGCGGACGCTTGAACGCGGCGCGCCGCGCTGCGCTCGCGCTACTCGCTGCGGCCGCGTTGCTCGCCGCGGCGCCGCGCGCGTCAGCGCAAGCCTCGCCCCAGCCGCAACCGATATCCGGAACCGACACGCATTGGATCGACGAGCCCGTATTCGGCGGGCGGATCGCCGTGTACGAAACCGGCCGCGGCAACGCGCGATCGATCCTCCTCGTGCATGGCATCGGCGCGGGCGGGGCACGCGACTT
>DASTTC010000123.1:0-4193 GCA_035760345.1 Burkholderiales bacterium
TGGACAAGGTGTTCATCGGCTCGTGCACCAATTCACGCATCGAGGACCTGCGCATCGCGGCGGCGGTGGTGAAGGGCCGGCGCGTGGCGCCGAGCGTACGCCTCGCGATGGTGGTGCCGGGCTCGGGCCTGGTGAAGGCGCAGGCCGAGCGCGAAGGCCTCGACAAGGTCTTCAAGGACGCGGGCTTCGACTGGCGCCAGCCGGGCTGCTCGATGTGCCTGGCGATGAACGCCGACCGGCTCGAGCCGGGGGAGCGCTGCGCCTCCACGTCGAACCGCAATTTCGAGGGCCGGCAGGGTGACGGCGGACGCACGCACCTCGTCAGCCCGGCGATGGCGGCGGCGGCGGCGGTGGCCGGCCATTTCGTCGACATCCGGCAGTGGCGCTGAATCGCATGGAAAAATTCACTTCGCATACCGGGATCGTGGCACCGCTCGACCGTGGCAATGTCGACACCGACCAGATCATCCCCAAGCAGTTCCTGAAGTCGATCAAGAAGACGGGCTACGGCCCGAACCTGTTCGACGCCTGGCGCTACCTGGACCACGGCGAGCCGGGCATGGACCACGCCGCGCGGCCGCGCAACCCGAACTTCGTGCTGAACGACCCGCGCTACCGGGACGCGACGATCCTGCTGGCGCGCAAGAACTTCGGCTGCGGCAGCTCGCGCGAGCACGCCCCCTGGGCGCTGCTCGACTACGGCTTTCGCTGCGTGATCGCGCCCTCGTTCGGCGACATCTTCTACAACAACAGCTTCAAGAACGGCTTTCTGCCGGTGGTCCTGAAGGAAGCGCAAGTCGACCGGCTGTTCTACGAGTGCGCGACGTTTCCGGGTTTGCGCCTTGCAGTGGACCTCGACTCGCAGACGGTGTCCACGGCGGATCGGGCGCAGGTCATGCGCTTCGAGGTCGATCCTTTCCGCAAGCATTGCCTGCTGAATGGCCTGGACGAGATCGGCCTGACCCTGCGCCATGCGGACAAGATCCGCGCTTTCGAGTCGACGCGCATCGCGCAGTATCCCTGGCTATTCAGGTGAGGCGATGAAGATCGCGGTTCTGCCGGGTGACGGCATCGGACCCGAGATCGTCGCGCAGGCGGTCAGGGTGCTGCAGCGCCTCGGACTGCCGCTCGAGCTGCAGGAGGCGCCGGTGGGCGGTGCGGGATACGAAGCCGCCGGCGATCCGCTGCCGCAGGCCACCTTGCGACTCGCGCGCGACGCGGATGCCATCCTGTTCGGCGCCATCGGCGGACCGCAGTACGACGCGCTGCCGCGCGACAAGCGACCCGAGCGGGGGCTGCTGCGCCTGCGCAAGGAACTCGGGCTGTTCGCCAATCTGCGGCCGGCGAACGTTTTCCCGGAGCTCGCCGGGGCCTCGTCGCTCAGGCCCGAGCTGGTCGCGGGCCTGGACCTCCTGATCGTGCGCGAGCTGACGGGCGACATCTACTTCGGCGAGCCGCGCGGCATCTCGACGCTGCCGAGCGGCGAGCGCGAAGGCTGCAACACAATGCGCTACCGTGAAAGCGAAATTCGGCGCATCGTCCGCGTCGCGTTCGCGGCTGCGCGCAAGCGCGGCAAGCGCCTGTGTTCCGTGGACAAGGCGAACGTGCTGGAAACTACCGAGCTCTGGAAGCAGGTGGCGACCGAGACGGGCAGGGACTACGCGGACGTCGAGCTCAGCCACATGTATGTAGACAACTGCGCCATGCAACTGGTGCGCAATCCGAAGCAGTTCGACGTCATCGTCACGGGCAACCTGTTCGGCGACATCCTCTCGGACGAAGCTTCCATGCTCACGGGCTCGATCGGCATGCTGCCCTCGGCCTCGCTGGACGACAAGGGCAAGGGCCTGTACGAGCCGATCCACGGCTCGGCGCCCGACATCGCTGGCAAGGGCGTGGCCAATCCGCTCGCCACCATTTTGTCGGCGGCCATGATGCTGCGCTATTCCCTGGCCCGCCCGGCGGAGGCCGCAAGGCTCGAGGCGGCAGTGCGCAAGGTGCTGGGAGGGGGACTGCGCACCGCGGACATCTATACTGAGGGCTGCCGCAGGGTCGGCACGCAGGAAATGGGCGACGCCGTCGTCGCCGCGCTGTAGGGGAAGATGCGATGTTGAGAGTCGGTATCGTCGGGTGGCGGGGCATGGTCGGATCGGTGCTCGTGCAGCGCATGCGCGAAGAGCGCGACTTCGACCTCGTCGAGCCGGTGTTCTTCTCGACGTCGCAGGCGGGCGGCAAGGGCCCGGCGGTCGGCAAGGATACGGGCCCGGTGCAAAGCGCCACGGACATCGCTGCGCTCAAGAGCCTGCCGGTGATCATCGCTTGCCAGGGCGGCGACTACACCAGTGATGTCCATCCGAAGCTGCGCGCCGCAGGCTGGAAAGGCTACTGGATCGACGCGGCGAGTGCGCTGCGCATGAAGGACGATGCCGCCATCATCCTCGACCCTGTAAACATGCCAGTGATCGAGCGCGCACTGGCCGCAGGCGTGCGCGACTACATCGGCAGCAACTGTACGGTCGGGCTCATGCTGATGGGGATGTCGGGGCTGTTCCAGCACGACTTGGTCGAGTGGGCGACGTGCATGACCTACCAAGCTGCCTCCGGCGCGGGCGCCGCCAACATGCGGGAGCTGGCGGAGCAGATGGCGCACCTCGGTGCGGCCGCCAAGCCGGTGCTGGACGACCCTGGCGCCACGGCGCTGGATGTCGAACAGCGCGTTTCAGACGCGCTACGCAATGGCGGCCTGCCGAAGGAGCATTTCGGGCAAGCCCTTGCCGGAAGCCTGCTTGCCTGGATCGACAAGGACCTGGGCAACGGCCAGAGCCGGGAGGAGTGGAAGGCGCAGGCCGAGGCCAACAAGATCCTCGGACGCAGCGAGCGGCCCATCCCGGTCGACGGGATCTGCGTGCGCGTGGGGGCGATGCGCTGCCACAGCCAGGCGCTCACGATCAAGCTCAGGAAAGACGTACCGCTCGACGAGGTGCAGGGGATCATCGCCGAGGGCAACGAATGGGTGCGGGTCGTACCGAACCGCAAGGAAGAAACGCTGGCCGAGCTCACCCCGGCTGCCGTGACGGGGAAGCTTTCCGTCCCGGTCGGGCGCCTGCGCAAGCTGCCCATGGGCGGGGATTATCTGGCAGCATTTACGGTGGGAGACCAGCTGCTATGGGGGGCGGCAGAGCCATTGAGACGCATGCTGCGCATCCTTCTGGATGCCGGGATCAAGGTTTAGCGTGTCGTCCGGGCCTCGGCCCGCGAGTACGGGGCAACCCCTTGTTGCGTGGAGCGAAAGCCGCAATAACCGAGAAAACATCTCAGCTTGCAGGCCTAACGTCATGATGTTATGGTACTCAGTCCGATAAGAACGACTCAGGGTGGTGCGGGTGGATAAACCGGTCTCGTTGCTACGGCTTGTCATGGCAACGGTCTTGACGCTGCCGTTGCTCGCGCAGGCTGCGGGTCTTGGCCGGTTGAGCGTGCAGTCGTTTCTCGGCCAGCCGCTGCTGGCGGAAATCGAGGTGGTCTCGCTGCAACCGGGCGAAGAGGCGTCGCTTGAGGCGCGGCTCGCATCCGGCAATGCTTTTGCGCAGGCCGGAATCGAATTCAATCCGGCCCTGTCGACCATCCAGTTCGCGCTCGACAAGCGCGGTGGCCGCCCGGTGATTCGCGTCACGACGCGCCAATCGGTCAATGAGCCGTTCATCGACTTGCTGGTCGAACTTCGCTGGGCCACCGGATTGTTCGTACGCGAGTACACGGTGCTGCTCGATCCACCGGGCTATGAGGGACCGCGGCCGCAGCCGATGGTAGCGGAGCCCACAACCGCCCGAGCGCCGCCCGTGACTGCCGCGCCCTCTGCACCGCGACCCGCGCCTGCCGCAACCGCCACCGCACCCAAACCCGAAGCCCCATCGCAAGAGCAGACGGCGGCCACGCCGTCATCTGACGCCAGGCCCGCTGCGGCGCAAGACGACAAGCCCGCGGCGGCAACGGCCGCGGTGCCACAACCGACGCAGGCGCCCGCGCAGCAGGCTGCGCAGGCGCACGAAGTAAGGAAGGGCGATACGCTGGGGGAGATCGCGCTGCAGTACCGGCCCGAGGGCGTGTCGTTCCACCAGATGCTGATCGCGCTGCAGCGGGCCAATGAAGACGCCTTCATCCGTGACAACATCAACCTGGTGCGCGCGGGGCGC
>DASTTC010000124.1:0-5589 GCA_035760345.1 Burkholderiales bacterium
TACACCGCCATGTAGCGCCGGAACGCATCGAGCGGCTCTTCGCCCGAGCGCAGCGCGCGCCGGTTGCCCGCCGCGCTCACCACGCCCGCATCGGTGAGCAGCGCGAGGGTGCGCGCGATCGCCTCGTCCATCCCGCCCGCCGGCACGATCTCGTCGCAGATCAGGCGTCCCTCGGGCGAGTCGCAGTCCAGGCGCCGTCCGGCGAGGATCGCCTGGCGCGCGACGCGCGGGCCGACGAAGCGCGGCAGCCTGAGGTTCGCCGCGCCCGGGATGATGCCTTCCTTTCTCGCCGGCAGCGTCATATAGGCGTCCTGCGCGGCGAGCACGTAGTCCATGGTGAGCAGGATCTGGCAGTGCCCGCCGATGGCGAAGCGCTCCACCGCCGCCAGCCACGGCTTTTCCCGGCAGTCGACCTCCGGATGCACGCCGGGCAGCGCGAGGCCGCGGTAGAACTTGTTGACGAAGCCCAGGTCGCGAATCAGGTACCACAGGTATCTGATCTTTCCCTGGTACAGGTGGGTGAGGTTGATGCCCGCGCCGAACACGCGCTGGCCCGCGTGCTTGGTGTGCGTCACCACGTCGCCGCGCAGGATGCACAGTTCGCTCTTCGCGTCGAGCAGCGCCACGTCCACCGCGATCTCCATGCCCTCGAGGGTCGTCTCGTCCTCGGCATTCAGGTACCGCGGGTTGCCCATGGTGAGCACCACCGCCTTGCCTTCGCGGTGCAGCTTCGCCCCGGGCAGCTCGAGTACGCCCTGCGACTCGAACGCGGCGAGGTGTTTCCCGGAATCCTCGCGCGGCAGCAGCATCGAGCGCACGAGATGGGTGCCGCAGCGCGGGTCGGCGAGTATGTCGCCGAGAAAGCGCCCCAGTGCCTTTTCCAGGCCTTTCTTGTCGCGCTGCGGCAAGGGCGCCTCGGCGGCGAGCGCTTCGGCGTCGGGCACGAGCCCCGGGAGCCGCTCGCCGGCGAGCCGGCACAACTCGTCCACCCGCAGCGGGCGGGCGAGCCCGCCGGTGAGGGCGTCGTAGGCGGCAAGGGCGTCGCGCGGCATGGCGCGCCGAGTCTACCGTGTCTACCGAACCCGCCGCGCTCCGCTGCTAAGATGCCGCCTCGCCCAGGGAGCCCGAGTGAAAGACTTCACGCCCACCGCCCGCACCAAGATCAAGCGACTGCCCAAGCGCGCGCACTACGACCGCGCGACGGTCTATTCGATCCTCGATGCGGGCTTCGTGTGCCACCTCGGCTACGTGATCGACAAGCAGCCTTATGTGACGCCCACGGCCTACTGGCGCGAAGGCGACACGGTGTACTGGCACGGCTCTTCCAAGAGCCGCATGCTCCTCGCGCTGGAGAAGAATCCTCGAGTCTGCCTTACCGTGACGCACTTCGACGGGCTGGTGGTGGCGCGCTCGGGATTTCACATGTCGGTGAATTACCGTACCGCGATGATTTTCGGCAAACCTCACAAGGTGAGCGATGCCGCGGCGAAGGAAGCGAAGATGGCGCGCTTCGTCGAGCGCGTCTACCCCGGGCATTGGAGCAACTTGCGCCCCGTGAACCAGCAGGAGCTGAAGGCGATGAGCGTCTTCGGCCTGCACCTGGACGAAGCGGTCGCCAAGGTGCGCACCGGCGGTCCGATCGACGAGCCGGAGGACTATGCGTTGCCGATCTGGGCGGGGGTGTTCCCGGTCAGGCAGGTGTTCGGCGAGCCCGCGGACGACGGGCGACTCGCGCCGGGCGCGCCGGGGGCGCCGCGGGTGGCGCTCTAGGGTGGGCCGTAGGCCCACCCTACAGAATGCCGGCCGCCAGTCCCGCCGCCATCGCCGCGCCGAGCTCCTCCAGCGCCGCGACCTGCTCCGGCTGCAGTTCCTTCACCACCACCACCGGCTCGCCGATCTTCTTCAGCCGCAATCCGGTGACGATGCGCTCCACCGAAGTCACCGCGCCCGAGCCGTCCTGCCCGGCGCCGACGAACAGGGCCCACGGCCGGCCTTCGACCTTGCCCTCGCACCCGTAGAAGATGCGCTCGAGGAAGTCCTTCATCATCCCCGACATGTAGCCGAAGTTCTCCGGCGTGCCGAGGATCAGGCCGTCGGCGGCGAGCACGTCCTCGGGCCCCGCGTCCGCGCAGCGCTTCACCACCACGCGCACGTTCTCCTCCGTGCGCGCGCCACGCTCCACCGCGGCGGCCATCTGCGCGGTCTTCACGCCGCCGGTGTGGAACACGATGAGCAATGTCTTCATGACGCGCTGTAAACGGCCGGGGACCCGCTGCGTTATCCGGATTGTGCGCCGGCTTGACGCCAGATTAAACGTAGCTACAATAAATGCCGAAGATCGAATTCGATGTCCGCAAGAGCGAACGCAATGCCAGGGAGCGAGGCTTGCCGTTCGATCGCGCTGTGGATTTCGAGTGGGAAGATGCTGTCGTGGTGGACGATGTGCGACGTGACTACGGCGAACGGCGCCTGGTGGCCACGGGTCGGCTGGATGGCCGGTTGCACGTGATGTGCTTTGTCCGGATCGCGGACGGCATCCGGGTGATCAGCCTGCGAACAGCGAACATGCGAGAGGTGCTGGCGTATGAGAAAGCGCAAGCCGCTGACGGATGAGGAAGGGGAGGTCCGCGAACTGACCGCGGACGATTTCCGGCGCATGCGCCCGGCGCGCGAGGCGCTGCCCGGGTTGGTGGGTGCAAGGACCGCCGCCGAGCTATTGCAGCCGCGCGGACGGCCGCGCAAGGAAAATCCCAAGGCGCAGGTCACCTTGCGCCTGGACGCGGAAGTCTTGAATCATTTCAAGTCCGGCGGCGCCGGCTGGCAGACCCGCATCAACGCGGCGCTGAAGCGCGCGGTGGCGAAGTCGCGCTAGGTCAGGTGCCGGCCCGGGCTGCCGGATCCTGCCGGTAGAACCGCCGCAGCTGCTCGTAGACGTCAGGATAGCGCCGGCGCGTCTCCGCGGGATCGGTGAAGAAGCGCTCGCTCACCACCGCGAAGAACTCCCCCGGCGACTCCGCCGCGTAGGGGTCGAGCCAGGTGTCCTTGCTGCGGTCCACCGCGTCGCAAAAGCCCTCGTACGCGGCGCGGAACGCGTCGGTCCACACCCGCCGGTCCATCCCCGAATGCAGCGGCGGCAGGCCGTCGGCCTCGCCGTTGGCCATGTCGAGCTTGTGCGCGAATTCGTGGATCACCACGTTCATGTCCGGTGCGTTCTTCGCCGCCTCCCAGGACAGCACCACGGGCCCGCCGCGCCAGGATTCGCCGGCGCGCTCGTCGTCGAACTCGTGCACCACGCCGGCGTCGTCGGTCTCGGTGACCTTCACCCGGAAGTCGCCCGGGTGCACCACGATCTCGCTCCATGCGTCGTAGCGGTCCAGGCCCAGGTTCAGCACCGGCAGCGCGGCCTGCACTGCGATCGACAGGCGCATCGCCTCGTCCAGTTCGAGGCCTTGCGCGCCGGTGAACTCCTTTTCGACCAGCAGCAGCAGCGCGAGGCTGCGCAGGCGCTGCGCTTCGTCGCGCGACAGGCTCCGCAGGAAGGGCAGGGACCGCGCCACCGAGCGCCACAGCGCGTCGTCGACGCTGTGGTGCGCCAGCAGCCGCCGGCGGCGCCAGTTTCTCAGCCAACCCATCGGATCCCCAGGAGGATCAGCGCGAGCAGGACGTGCGGCGAGACGCGGGACGCTGGCATGGTCCTCGCTACAATACCTGCATGGTTTCCGTCGTGCAGTTGCATCCGCAAAACAGCGCCGCGGCGCTCGAGCCGCTCGCCGCAGGCCTGGCGGGCGAGGAGCGCGCGTTCCTCGCGCGCGCGCTCGAGTTCGCCGAGCCGCTGTACGCCGGGCACACGCTGTCGACGGGCGAGCCCGTGTGGCCGCACGCGCTGGGGCTGGCGGCAAGCCTCGCCGGCATCGGCGTCGACCCGGTGGCGCGTGCCGCCGGAGTATTGTTCGCGGCGCCCAAGTACCTGAGCGAGGGTGACGCGCTGGAGGCAAGATTCGGCGCGGAGATCGCGGCACTCGCCGCGGGTGTCGAGAAGCTCTACCAGCTGCGCGTGCTGACGCGCGCCACCGCCACGCAGCAAAGCGAGATCCTGCGCAAGATGGTGCTGGGCATGGTGGAGGACGTGCGCGTGGTGCTGATACGCCTCGCGAGCCGCACGCAGACGCTGCGCTGGTTCTCCAAGCACGCGCTGGCGGAGCGCGAGGCCTACGCGCGCGAGACGCTCGACATCTACGCGCCGCTCGCCAACCGGCTGGGCGTGTGGCAGCTGAAGTGGGAATTGGAGGACCTGTCGTTCCGCTTCCTCGAGCCCGCGACCTACAAGCGCATCGCCAAGATGCTGGACGAGCGCCGCGTCGAGCGCGAGCAGTACATCGCGGGCGCGATGGCGGCGCTCGCGCGCGAGCTGCAAGCCGCGGGCGTGCGCGCCGAAGTGACCGGCCGGCCGAAGCACATCTACTCCATCTGGACCAAGATGCGCGTGAAGGGCCTGGACTTCGAGCAGCTGCACGACGTGCGCGCCTTGCGCGTCATCGTGCCCGAGGTGCAGGATTGATACGGCGCGCTGGGCGTGGTGCACAACCTGTGGCGGCCGATCGAGCGCGAGTTCGACGACTACATCTCGCGCCCCAAGGAGAACCTGTACCAGTCGCTGCACACCGCGGTGCTGGGGCCCGCGGGCAAGACGCTGGAGGTGCAGATCCGCACCGAGGAGATGCATCGCCACGCCGAGCTCGGCGTGGCCGCGCACTGGCGCTACAAGGAGGCGGGCAAGCCGACGCGCGCCGACGCGCGCTTCGACAACAAGATCGCCTGGCTGCGCCAGCTCCTCGCGTGGCGGGACGAAGTCGCCGAAGGCGGCGCCTGGGTGCAGAAAACGCGCCAGGCGGCGCTCGACGACACCCTCTATGTCGTCACCCCGCAGGGCAAGGTGGTGGACCTGCCGGTGGGGGCGACGCCGGTGGACTTCGCCTACGCGCTGCATACCGATCTCGGGCATCGCTGCCGCGGCGCCAAGGTCGACGGCCGCATCGTGCCCCTCGATGCGCCGCTGAAGAGCGGGCAGCGCGTGGAGATCACCGTCGCCAAGACCGGCGGGCCGTCGCGCGACTGGCTGAACGCCGAGCGCGGATTCCTCAAGACGAGCCGCGCGCGCGCCAAGGTGCGCCACTGGTTCAACCTGCAGGAAGGCGGCCGCGAGTCGGAAGCCCCGCCGCGGCCGAAGCTCGCGCCGGTGCCGCCGCCCGCTGCGCCGAAGAAACGCAAAGGGGCCGCCGCGGGGGGTGTCCTCGTCGTCGGCATGGACCATCTGCTCACGCAAATGGCCAAGTGCTGCAAGCCGGTGCCGCCCGATCCGATCCGCGGCTTCGTCACCCGCGGCCGGGGCGTCTCGGTGCATCGCGCGGACTGCGACAGCCTCGCGCGCCTGGCGCAGAAGGACCCCGCGCGGCTGATCGAAGCGCAGTGGGGCGGCGCGGCAGGCGCCTACAGCGTGGACCTGGTGGTGACCGCGAGCGACCGGCCCGGGCTGCTGCGCGACATCGGCGACGCGCTCGCGCGCGAGAGGATCAACGTCACCGCGGTGCG
>DASTTC010000125.1:0-2179 GCA_035760345.1 Burkholderiales bacterium
CTCCGGAAAGAGGCTCCCCAGCGTGCGACGGGTAGGGCGGTTGAGGATCACGCCGACGTGCCCGCCGTTGGGCGCGGGCGCCGCGATCAGCACCGTCTGGCGGTAATCGAGGTCGCGGAACATCGGGTGCGCGACGAGAAAAACCGCTGCATCCTCCCGCACTTGCGCAAGCGCCGGCCAGGTGGTGGCGCCCAGGAGCAGCAAACCTGCAAGCAAGCGCAGGGTCTTCACGCAAGCGATTGTAACGCGATTGCTCAGGATCTCGGCGCCTCGGCCCGCGCCACCAGCTCCTCCCACAGGCCGCTCGTGTCGTCGCGAAAAACGTGCGCCTCGTCCGCGGGCAACACGTGCCAGCTGTCGCGCTCGAGCTCGCCCTGCAGCTGGCCCGGCGACCAGGCGGAGAATCCGGAGTACAGGCGAAAGCCCTTGCGCTCGCCCGAGAGCAGCGCGTCCACGTTCTGCGGGTGCATGCTGAGGTAGACGTTCTTCAGTACGTGAAAGGCGCTTGCCGGCGGCGGTGATGCGGCGCGAAACAGCGCCACCACCATGCGGTTGAGCACCGGCCCGCCGAACCAGAGGCGCTCGCCCTCGTGGCTGACGCTCGTCGGGCGGTTGAGGATCACGCCCACCGTGTGGCCGTCGGGCGCCTGCGTCGCCAGCACCACGCTGCGGCCGAAATTCGCGTCCGCGAGCGAGCGCTGGGCGACGAGCAGCACGCCGTTGGCGGGCGCGTCCTGCTGCGCGCTTACCGCGGCGCAGGCCAGCGCCAGCAGGCAGGCAAGCATGCGCCGCATCCCCGACCCGATGCCGTAGGCGACGAGCGCGACGACCAATACGATGGCAAGCAGGTCCATGCGAGCGTGTCAGGATCCCATAGAATGCCACCGGCATGAAAGGCAGCGCGTGGGATTTCGACGTCGCCGTGGTGGGCGGCGGGCCGGGCGGCTCGAGCGCCGCGGCGGCGCTCGCGCGGCGCGGCCGCAAGGTCCTGCTGCTCGAGCGCGATCGCTTCCCGCGCTTTCACATCGGCGAGTCGCAGCTGCCCTGGAGCAACGAAGTGTTCCGCGCCCTCGGCGTGGAGGAGGCCATCCGCGCCGCCGGGTTCGTGCACAAGTGGGGCGCGAGCTTCCGCCGGCCGGGCAGCAACACCGAGCAGTACGCCGACTTCACCGCCGCCGTGGAGACGCCGGCGCCGCAAAGCTTCCAGGTCCTGCGCGAGCGCTTCGACGAGGTGCTGCTGCGCCACGCGCAGAAAAGCGGCGTCGACGTGCGCGAAGAGCACCGCTTGCTCGACGCCGCATTCGATGCCGAGGGTGTATCAATCCGTTTCGCCGATGCGCAGGGCGCCGAGCACGCCGTGCGCGCGGGTGCGGTGGTCGACGCCTCGGGACGATCGGGTTTCCTGGTCAAGCGCTACGGCCGGCACGAGTACGACCCGGTGCTGCGCAACATCGCTTTCCACGCGCAGTACGACGGCGTGCCGCGCGCCGAGGGGCGGCGCGCAGGCGACATCCGCATGTTCACGCGGGAGGACATGGGCTGGCTGTGGTTCATCCCGGTCTCCGACACGGTGATGAGCGTGGGGGCGGTGATCCCGACGGCCACGCACCGGCGCGAGGGCGCACCGGGCGCCGAGGAGAACCTTGCGCGCTATATCGCCGACACGCCGCAAGCTGCCGCACTGCTCGAGGGGGCGCGGCGGGTGAGCGAGGTGCGCGTCGACGCCGACTATTCCTACCTGGCGACGCAGATGGCGGGCGAGCGCTGGGTGGCGGTGGGGGACGCGGCCGCGTTCCTCGATCCCATCTTCTCCACCGGCGTGATGCTCGCCATGCAGGGCGGGCTGGAGGCCGCCGAGGCGATCGACGCCGGCCTGCGGCGCGGGGACCTGTCGGCGCGGGCTTTCGAGGGCTACGGGCGCCGCGTGCGGCGGCGCTACCACCACTTCCGGCGCTTCGCCACCGGGTTCTACGATCCGCCGTTTCGCGACATTTGGTTCACGCCGAGGGAGGATTCGACCATCTACGGGGCGATCGTTTCCGTGCTCGCCGGCAACTGGCGGCCGTCGCTGGTCACGCGGGCGCGGCTGGCGGCGTTCTTCGTGCTGGTCGAGCTGCGGCGGCTGGAGCGGTGGGTGCGGGGGATCTAAGCACCTTCCAGTGTTCGAGCTTGACGGCAA
>DASTTC010000126.1:0-7718 GCA_035760345.1 Burkholderiales bacterium
GCGAGGCGCTCGTCACGCATTGGGACTACTCGGCGCAGATCGTGAGTTACCTGCGACCGGGGCGCGACCCGCTGCCGCTCGCCTGCGTCCTGACGCGCATCGACGCGCCGGGAACGCCGTTGCTCGCGGAGTTGCGGCCGATCGAGCAGTTGCTGCGCCAGGCACGTGAAGAGCGCCTGGTGGGCGAGCAGCAGGCCAACCGGGAGCTGATCCGCAACCTCGCGCACGAAATCAAGAATCCCCTCGGCGGCCTGCGCGGCTCGGCGCAGCTGCTCGAGCGCGAGCTCGAGCGCGCCGAATTGCGGGAGTACACGCAAGTCATCATCAAGGAGGCCGACCGCCTGCAGGCGTTGATGGACCGGCTGCTGACGCCGCACCGCCGGCCGCGCGTGGCGCCGCTGGGGATCCACGAGGTGCTCGAGCGGGTGCGCAGCCTGGTGCTCGCGGAGTTCGCCACGGGCGTCGCCATCGAGTGCGACTACGACCCCAGCCTGCCGGATCTGGTCGGGGACAAGGAGCAGCTCATCCAGGCGGTGCTCAACGTGGTGCGCAATGCCGCGCAGGCGATCTCGGGCGGCGGCAAGGCCGGGAGCATCGTCCTGCGCACGCGCGCCCTGCGTCAGGTGACGCTCCTCAAGCAGCGGCACAAGCTGGCACTAGAATTGCAAGTGATCGACGACGGGCCCGGTGTCCCAGAGGACATCCGGGACAGGATTTTCAATCCCCTGGTGTCGGGGCGCGAAGGCGGCAGCGGGCTGGGCCTATCGCTCGCGCAAACCTTCGTCCATTACCACCGGGGTGTCATCGAGTGCGACAGCCGCCCCGGTCGCACCGTATTCGGGATATTGCTGCCGCTCGCATGAAACCGGTCTGGATCGTCGACGACGACCGCTCCATCCGCTGGGTGTTCGAGAAAGCGCTCGGCCGCGAGGGCATTGCCTACAGCTCGTTTGCCTCCGCCGAAGAGGCCATGGACGCACTCGAGAGTGGTCCGCCGCAGGTGCTGGTCTCCGACATCCGCATGCCTGGACCCTCCGGGCTGGAGCTGCTGCACAAGGTGAAGCAGCAGCACCCGGCGGTGCCGGTGATCGTGATGACGGCCTACTCCGACCTGGAGTCCGCGGTGGCGGCATTCCAGGGCGGGGCCTTCGAGTACCTGCCCAAGCCTTTCGACGTGGACCAGGCCGTGGACTTGATCCGGCGTGCACTCGACGAGAGCCAGCGAGACGCGGCCGCCGAGGAGCCATCGGCCGAAGCGCCCGAGATCCTGGGCCAGGCCCCGGCGATGCAGGAGGTTTTTCGCGCCATCGGCCGCTTGTCGCAGTCCAGCGCCACCGTGCTCATTACCGGTGAATCGGGCTCCGGCAAGGAACTGGTGGCGCGCGCGCTGCACCGGCATAGTGCGCGCGCATCGCGTCCGTTCGTGGCGATCAATACGGCGGCCATGCCGAAGGATCTCCTCGAATCCGAGCTTTTCGGCCACGAACGCGGCGCGTTCACCGGGGCGCAGCAGCAGCGCCGCGGCCGCTTCGAGCAGGCCGAAGGCGGCACCTTGTTCCTCGACGAAATCGGCGACATGCCGGCCGAGCTGCAAACGCGCCTGCTGCGCGTACTCTCGGACGGCACCTACTACCGCGTCGGCGGGCACCAGCAGATCAAGGCCAACGTGCGCGTCATCGCGGCCACCCACCATAACCTCGAAGCGCGCGTGCGCGAGGGCGGCTTTCGCGAGGACTTGTACCACCGGCTGAACGTCATCCGCGTGCGCCTGCCGTCGTTGCGGGAGCGCCGCGAGGACGTGCCGCTGCTGGCGCGCCATTTCCTTGCGCACAGCGCGCAGCAACTCGGCGTGGAGGCAAAGCGGCTGTCGGAGGACGCGCTCGCACACCTTTCACGCCTGGAGTTCCCGGGCAACGTGCGCCAGCTCGAGAACCTGTGCCACTGGCTCACGGTGATGGCCCCGGGCCAGGTGGTCGAGCAGGGAGACCTGCCCGCGGAGTTTCGAGAAGCGGGCACATCGGTGACGGCGGGCGATTGGGTGGCGGCGCTCGATCAGGAGGTCGAGCGGCGCCTGGCGCGGGGCGAAACCGGGATCCTCGATGTCCTTGGCCGCCAGTTCGAGCGCAGCCTGATCCAGCGCGCGCTGGCGCGCACCGGTGGCCGGCGCATCGAGGCGGCGAACCTTCTTGGCATGGGCCGCAATACCATCACGCGCAAGATCCACGACCTCGGCATCGACGGTGGCGCCGAGGAGGAGAAGTAGTCTCCTACTTCTTGCGGTTGTCCTCCAGCTTGGCGTCCACCAGGGCCACCACTTCATCGAGCGCCGCCAAGCGCATGCCTTTTTGCGCCGCGATCGTTTGCACCAGGCGATCGACACGCTCGATGTAGGGCGCACCGCCGTACAGCGCGCGCGCGGCAGACGACGGGCCGGTGAGGCCGTTGGCCGCCGCCGCGTACTTCTCGAACGGCACCAGGTCCTTCGCGTTCGCGCCCAGCGTCTTGCAGAGCGTCACGACCCATTCGTAAACGGCGCGCGCAGCCTCGAGGTCCGTGTGCACGGCCTCCTTGATGGAGCGGATGCCGGCCTGGGTGACGCAGCGGTAGTTGCCGGCCATCAGCATGGCCCACTTTGCCAGCGGCACGAACACCGAGTCATGCACCTTGAGCTTCACCGGGAGCTCGATCTTGCCGGCGCCGGTGTCGAAGCGCGCCGCCTCGATGTCGGATTCGAGCCGGCGCAGGATCGCGGTGTGCGCGTCCGAGGGAAAGCGCGCGGACTTGAAGTTGGTCGGCAGCCGTACCTGCAGCACGTTCACCTTCTCCTCGGGCGGACGGGAGGCCTGCGGGTCGGGACTGCACAGCGTCATGCATGCCGGGTCGAAGCTGTCCCAAACTGTGGCGTCGGTATAGCACGCGCGGCAGCCCGCGACATCCACGCCGGGAATGCGCGCCAGATAGGGCAGCGGCGGCATGTTCATGATCGACATACAGGGCACCTTGGCCTTCGCGACCGCATCCAGCAGCTCGCGTACCCCGGCGGCTCTGTACTGCGGCTCCTGCATCGCCAGCGCGACGAGGTCGAATCGGCGGGGATCGAGGCCTTGCGCGCCGCCCGCCGAGATCTTTCCCGGGAGCTTGCGCGAATCGACCTCCACCAGTCCTTCGCGGCCCTTGACCGGCATGCGCACACGCGCGCCTTCCCGGTTGATCAGCTCCGCCTCGGCCGGCAGGCACACCAGATGGGCCGAATGCCCGGCGAGGCCCAGCTTGGTCGCCAAAAGGGAACCGTAGGACGCACCGAGGATCAGGATCTTGCAGGGATTATTCATGAGATCTCACGATGTGAAATAGACGTCCGGCTGCCGAAAACAATACACCTATCTGCTTGATTTATCATGTTGCGGCGCAGAATTTCGCTGCATAGAATCCAGCGATGCATGTGTCGACTCCGCACCCCAAGGACGTTTCAGTTTCCGGGCGCATGACGCCCGAGTTCGCGCAGATCCTGACGCCGGAAGCGCTGGCGTTTATTGCTGCGCTGCATCGGCAATTCGAGGCGCGCCGCCGGGAGTTGCTCGCGCGCCGGGCGGCTCGCCAGAAGGCGTTCGACGCCGGGAAGCTCCCGGACTTCCTGCCCGAAACCCGCAGCATCCGCGAATCGAGCTGGTCGGTCGCGCCCCAGCCCAGGGACATGCTTGACCGGCGCGTCGAGATCACCGGCCCCACCGACCGAAAGATGGTGATCAACGCGCTCAATTGCGGCGCCTCGACGTTCATGGCGGACTTCGAGGACGCCAACTGCCCGACCTGGTTCAACATGCTCGACGGGCAGGTCAACCTGCGCGACGCGGTGCGCCGCACGATCACCTTCAGCCAGGGCGACAAGCGCTACGCGCTGAACGACAAGACCGGCGTGCTCATCCCGCGCCCGCGCGGCTGGCACCTGGTGGAAAAGCACGTGACGGTCGATGGTGCGCCCGTAGCAGGCGGCATCTTCGACTTCGCGCTGCTGTTCTTTCACAACGCGAGGGAACTGCTCGCCCGCGGCAGCGGCCCGTACTTTTACCTGCCGAAGATGGAGTCGCACCTCGAGGCGCGGCTCTGGAACGACATCTTCAAGGCCGCGCAGGAGGCGCTCGGCGTTCCCCAAGGCAGCATCAAGGCGACGGTGCTGATCGAAACAGTGCTTGCCGCGTTCGAGATGGACGAGATCCTGTACGAGCTCAAGGATCACTCCGCGGGCTTGAACATCGGCCGCTGGGACTACATCTTCTCGTGCATCAAGAAATTCCGCGCCAACCAGGATTTCTGCCTTGCCGATCGCTCGCAGGTGACGATGACGGCGCCGTTCCTGCGTGCTTACGCGCTGCTGCTGGTGAAGACCTGCCACCAGCGCGGTGCTCCCGCGATGGGCGGCATGGCAGCGCAGATCCCGATCAAGAACGACCCCGCCGCCAACGAGGCGGCGCTCGAGAAGGTGCGCCAGGACAAGCTGCGCGAAGTGACCGACGGCTGCGACGGCACCTGGGTGGCGCACCCGGGGCTGGTGCCGGTGGCGAAGGAAGTCTTCGACCAGCACATGCCGAGGGCAAACCAGTACGACAAGCAGCGACCTGACGTCAGCGTGACCGCCCAGGAGCTGCTCGACTTCCGCCCGGAGTCGCCCATCACCGAAGCGGGGCTCAGGAACAACATCTCGGTGGGCATCCAGTACCTGGGCGCCTGGCTCGCGGGCAACGGCTGCGTGCCGGTGTTCAACCTGATGGAAGACGCTGCCACCGCGGAGATCTCGCGCTCGCAGATCTGGCAGTGGATACGCAGCAAAAAGGGCAAGCTCGAGGACGGCCGCCGCGTGACCAAGGCGCTGTTCCGGCACCTGCTGGCGGAAGAACTGCCCAAGGTGAGGCAGCACGTCGGCGAGGAGGCATGGGCCGCCGGCAACTACCCGGAAAGCGCCGCGCTGTTCGAGAAGATCACCTCCGACGACACGTACGTCGAGTTCCTCACGCTGCCGGCGTACGAGCGCATCGACTGATCAGTCGATGCGCCATTCCCTGCCGCACTCGCGGCAGCACACGATCATCTGGCGCGGGGTCGCGCCCACCAGGCGGTAACGCCCGTAAGTTCCGCATTCAGGGCAGGTGGAGCGCTGCGCGAGCGCCTGCGCCCGCATCACCATATGCAGGTAGCGCGACAGCGCGTACCAGGCCGCGATGCCCGCGGCGAACGCGATCGCGAGCGGCAGCAGCGCGTCGGCGCCCATGCCGCGCAGGCTCAGGTCTTCGATCTCCGCCAGTGCGCCGATGGTCGCCAGGATGCACCCAGCGAGCCAGGCATGCGCGAGCAGCAGCTCGCGTTCGTACCACCGCCTGAACCCCAGCTTGCCGATCGCGCCGGCGGGCAGCATGCGGGTGATTCTACGCCCGCAGCTGCGCGAGCACGGGCGCGTGATCGGAGGGCCGCTCGAGCTTGCGCGGCGCCTTGTCGATGCTGGCGGCGGTGCACTGGCGCGCAATCGGGGCGGACAGCAGGATGTGGTCGATGCGCAGGCCGGCATTGCGGCGAAAGCCCATCATGCGGTAGTCCCACCAGGAAAACGACTTTTCCGGCTGCTCGAACAGGCGAAAGCTGTCCTGCAGGCCGAGGGCGAGCAGCGCGCGCCACGCCGTGCGCTCGGGTTCGGAGACGTGCACCTGGCCTTCCCAGGCCTTCGGGTCGTGCACGTCGCGATCCTCCGGCGCGACGTTGAAATCTCCCGCCACCACCAGGCGCGGGTGGCGGGAGAGCTCGGCGGCCAGATAGTCCTTCAGTGCGGCGAACCAACGCAGCTTGTACTCGTACTTGTCCGAGCCCACCGCCTGCCCGTTCGGGCAGTACACGCATACCACGCGCATGTCCCTGACAGTCGCAGCCAGCACGCGCTTTTGCTCATCGGCGAAACCGGGGATGTCCGCCGCGATGTCCGAGAGCGGCGTGCGCGCCAGGATCGCCACGCCGTTGTAGGTCTTCTGCCCGTTGACGGCGCAGGCGTAGCCCGCGGCTTCGAGCGCTTCACGCGGAAAGCCGGGCGCTTCGGTTTTCAGTTCCTGCAGGCACACCACGTCGGGCTGCGCGGCCGCGAGCCAGTCGAGCAACTGCGGCAGCCGCACCCGGATGGAATTGACGTTCCACGTCGCGAGCTTCATGCCGGCGACGCGTCAGGCCTAGCGAGGTGCGTAAGGGCCGGTGGTCGGGGCGTCGGACGCTTCCTCGGCGTCAGCCGCGCCCTCGGCAGGCGGTGTGGCCGCAGGCGGCGGCGCGGGCTTGGGTTCGGCCTGCTGGCGCGCGGGCAGGATGCCCGTGCGCGGGTAACCCGCGGTATCGAGCAGCGCGTGATACATCCCTGGCTCGAATCCCTTCTGCACGCTGCTGCCGACGAGGATCGCAGGCACCGACACGCTGCCGGCCACCTTCTTCAGTTCCTCGGCCTGGCGTTCGTCGATCACGCTCACCTCGCTGAACGGGACGCCGCGCGCATTGAGCAGCGCGCGCGCAATGCCGCACGGCGCGCAGTCGGGCGCCGTATAAAGCTTCACCGGATGATTCTTCACCGCGAGCTGCAGCGCGTAGGGTTCGCCAGCGCCGGAGGCAGGTGCCACATCGGTTGAGTGGCTGCGTACGTTCTTCGCGGAGGGCGGTGGCGGCGTGTCGGTGACATGCACGCGACCCTGCGCGTCAGTCCAGCGGTACAACTGGGCCTGTGCGGCGAACGCCGCGCCAAGCAGCGCTGCCAGGACCACGGAGCGCATGAGCAAGCCTCCCGTTCCGGTCACGCGGCGATCATACCATTGTGACGCAGGAGCGCCGCCACGTCCGGCTCGCGTCCGCGGAAAGCGCGGAACGACTCGGCGGCGGGCCGGCTGCCGCCGACGGCGAGGATCTCGTCGCGAAAGCGCGCGCCGGTGGTCGCATCGAGAACGTCGCGGGCCTCCTCGAAAGCGGCATAGGCATCCGCCGACAGCACCTCGGCCCACTTGTAGCTGTAGTAGCCTGCGGCATAGCCGCCCGCGAAAATGTGGGAAAAGCTGTTCGGAAAGCGGCTCCATTCCGGCGGCATGAGCACCGCAACCTTCGCGCGCACTTCTCGCAGCAGGTCGAGTACGCCGGCCGGCGCCGACGGGTCATGGTCCCAGTGCAGGCGCATGTCGAACACCGCGAACTCGATCTGGCGCAGCATGGCGAGCCCGGACTGGAAGTTCTTGGCGGCGAGCATGCGATCGTGCAGCGCGCGCGGCAGTGGCTGCCCGCTGTCCACGTGCCGAGCCATGTGCCGGAGCACATCCCATTCCCAGCAGAAATTCTCCATGAACTGGCTGGGCAGCTCGACCGCATCCCACTCCACGCCGTTGATGCCGGAGACGCCGAGATCGTCGACCTGCGTCAACAGGTGATGCAGCGCGTGACCGAACTCGTGGAACAGGGTCAGCACTTCGTCATGCGTGAACAGCGCGGGTCGCTCGCCCACGGGGCGCGAAAAATTGCACACCAGGTGTGCGACCGGCGTCTGCACGCCAGTGGTCTTGCGCCGGCGAGCGATGGCATCGTCCATCCAGGCGCCGCCGCGCTTGGTGTCGCGCGCATAAAGGTCCATGTAGAACTGCCCCACGAGGGCGCCCTGGGCGTTACGCACTTCGAAGAAACGCGCGTCCGCGTGCCAAAGCGTGGCGCGCACCGGC
>DASTTC010000127.1:0-3665 GCA_035760345.1 Burkholderiales bacterium
CACGCCAAGGAATCGGGGCGCGCCAACTACAAGTTCTTCACCGAGCAGATGAACCAGGCGGCCGCGCGCCGCCTCGCGCTGGAAGCCGACCTGCGACAAGCGGTGCACAAGGGCGAGCTGGTGGTGCATTACCAGCCGATCGCGCGCCTCGCCGACGGCGCGGTCGTGGGGCACGAGGCGCTGCTGCGCTGGCAGCACACGAAGCAGGGGCGGGTGGCGCCGCAGGAATTCATCCAGCTGGCCGAGGACACGGGGCTCATCCTCGGCATCGGCGAATGGGTGCTGCACGAGGCCTGCCGCTGGGGCACGTTCATCGGCGCCGAGCACGGCGTGCAGGTGGCGGTGAACCTGTCGGCACGCCAGTTCAACGACCCCAAGCTGATCGAGCTGGTGCGGCGCGTGCTCGCCGAAACCGGCCTGCCGCCGCAGTTGCTCGCGCTCGAGGTGGCGGAAGCGACCGCCTTGCAGCAACCCGAAGTCACCGCGAGCACGCTGAACAAGCTCAAAGCGCTCGGCGTATCGCTCGCGCTCGACGACTTCGGCAGCGGCGCGTCGAGCCTCGCCGCCCTGAGTCGCTTCGTGCTCGACCGTGTGAAGCTCGACCGCTCGCTGCTCGACGCGACGGGCGACGGGCGCGCGCTGCTCGCAGGTATCGTGGCGCTCGCCCATGCGCTGGGCCTGCAGCTGGTCGCCAAGGGTGTGGAGACGCAGGCGCAGCGGGACTTGCTCGCCGCCCTGTCCTGCGACCTGGCACAGGGCAACCTTATCGGCCGGCCGGTCGACGCCGACCAGGCGGCGGACGGTTACGTCTAGCCTTTAGTCCCGCTTGATGCCGGCGCTGGCGATCACCTTCGCCCACTTGGCGATGTCGTCGCGCAGGTACTGGCCGAACTGCTCCGGCGTCATGCTCATGGCGGTGGCGCCGCGCTTGCTCCAGGCCTCCCGGACGTCTGCGCGGGAGGTGACTTTCGTGATCTCGGCGTTCAGGCGGTCGATGATCGGCTTGGGCGTGCCGGCGGGCGCCATGATGCCGAGCCAGATGGTCGACTCGTAGCCGGGAACGCCGGCCTCGGCGACGGTCGGCACCTCGGGCAGCGCCGAGGAGCGCTCGCGGCCGCTGGTGCCGAAGCCCTTGAGCTTCCCGGCGCGTACGTTGGGCGCCATGGTGGTGATGGCGTCGAACATCATCTGCACCTGGCCGCTCAGGATGGACAGGCGCGCGCCGTCGCTGCCTTTGTGGGGCACATGCACCACGTCGATGCCGGCCATGGACTTCAGGAGCTCGCCCGCCATGTGGTACGGCGTGCCCGGACCGGAGGAAGCGTAGTTCATCTTGCCGGGTTCGCGCTTGGCGTAGGCGATCAGTTCCTTGAGGTTGTTCGCGGGCACCGAGGGGTGCACCACCAGCAGCAGGTCGGAGTAGTTCACCGGCGCCACCGGCGTGAGGTCGCGCAGCAGCACGAACGGCTTGTTCGGGATCAGCGTTTCGTTGACCGTGTGCGTGTTGGACATCATGAGCAGCGTGTAGCCGTCGGGGGCGGACTTCGCCACCGTGTCTGAGCCGATGATCGAGCCGGCGCCGGGCTTGTTCTCGACGACGACGGGCTGGCCGAGCGGCCCCTCGATATCCTTGCCGAGGAAGCGGGCGAAGATATCGGCCGGCCCGCCCGCGCCGAACGGCACGATGATCTTCACGGGGCGGCTGGGATAGCTCTGGGCCTGCGCGCCGAGTGCGGCGACGGCGAGCATCAGTGCGACGGCGATTCTCATTTTTCCTCTCCTTTGCCTAGGCGAGGCGCAGGAAGCGCCGCGCGGTCTTGTGGGTGATGTCGTCGCGCTCCCCGGCGCTCAGCGCCAGTCCCTCGAGCTGCGCGAGCGGGTGGTCCACGCCCATGTCGAAGGGATAGTCGCTGCCGACCATGATGCGCTCGGAGCCGAATTTCTCCAGGTTGAACGCGAGCAGCCTCGCGTCGTGCGTGAGCGTATCGAAGTACAGGCGCTTGGCATAGCTCGAGGGCGGCGCGGCGATGAATTTCTTCGCCTCGGGCCGCACGCGGTGGCCGTGGTCGAGGCGCCCGAGCGCCGCCGGAAAGCCGCCGCCGCCGTGCGCGAAGCAAATGCGCAGGCCGGGCAGGCGCTCCAGCACGCCGCCGAGGACGAGCCGCGCGGCGGCAAGCGCCGAGTCCGCCGGGTAGCCGACCATGAACGGGAGGTAGTACTGCCCCATGCGCTCCTGCCCGATGGAAGGGCCCTGCGGATGGACGAACAGCGCCATGTCCAGTTGTTGCGCCGCGGCAAAGAAGTCGAACAGCGCCGGGTCGTCGAAGTCGCGGCCATTGACGTGCGAACCGATCTCGACCGCGGGAAATTCCATCTGCTTCAGGCGCTCGAGCTCGCGGATGGCGAGCTTCGCGTCCTGCAGCGCCACCGTGCCCGCGCCCACGAAACGCCCCGGGTGCTTGTGCACCACGCCGGCGATGAAATCGTTCTGCATGCGCGCGAAGGCGTCGGTGGCCTCGGGCGCACCCCAGTAGCACAGCATCACGGGCACGGGCGAGATCATCTGCAGGCCGATCGACTCGGCGTCCATGTCGGCGATGCGCCGCGCCGGCGAGAAGCTGCGTTCGTCGACCTTGCGGAACTCCTTCTCGCCCAGGTAGATCGTGGCGTTGCAGGCGTCGTGCAGCCGGCAGGAGGGCCAGCCCTGCACGCCGTAGCGCGCCGCCCAGTCGTCCCAGCCGGACGGCAGGATGTGCGTGTGAATGTCGATCGCCGCGTGCGCCATGGCGGCGCATTATAGTGGCCGGGTGCAAAAGCCGGTCCTGCATTTCTCGCACGCCAACGGCTTTCCGGCGCCGTGCTACGCCGCGATGCTCGCGCCGCTCGCGCATCACTTTCGCATCGGCTGGATCGAGGCCCTCGGCACCGATCCGCGCTATCCGCCAACCGAGGGCTGGCCGCACCTGGTCGAGCAGCTGATCGACACTGTCGAGCGCGAATACCACGGCGAGCCGGTGTGCGGTGTAGGGCATTCGCTGGGGGCGTACCTCAGCTTCCTCGCCGCCGCGCGGCGGCCGGAGCTGTTCCGCGCGATCGTCATGCTGGATGCGCCGATCCTCGGCACGCTGCAGGGCCGCGGGCTGGGCGCGGCCAAGCGCCTGGGGATCGTGGACCGCGTCACGCCGGCCGGCATGACGCGCGAGCGGCGCCAGGAATGGCCGAGCCGGGAGGAGGCGCTCGCGCATTTCCGCTCGCGGCGCCTGTTCCGCGACTTTACCGACGAATGCCTCGAGGACTTCGTGCGCCACGGCCTCGTCGGCAAGCCGGGACGCTACACACTTCGCATCGACCCGGAGATCGAGTACCGCATCTACCGCACCCTCCCGCACGACATGCGCCGCCAGCTGCGCGCGCTCAGGGTGCCGGCGGGATTCATCGGCGGCGTGGACTCCGAGGTCATGCGCCGGGTCGGGATGGGCGCCATGCGCGGGCCGCGCTTCGTCAAGCTGCGCGTGCCCGGCGGGCACCTGTTTCCGTTCGAGCACCCGATGGTGGCCGCGGGCGCGGTGGAGGAACTGCTGGTCAGGCTGTCAGCTCGACCTTGATCGAGGGCGCGGCGCGCAGGGTCTGGTACACGACGCAGTAGCGTTCCGTCAGCTGCAACA
>DASTTC010000128.1:0-2753 GCA_035760345.1 Burkholderiales bacterium
GAACATCGTGTGCGCGAACGAAACGATGCCGCTATAGCCGAGCAGCAGGTCGTAGCTCGCCACCAGCAGCACGAACACCGCGACCTTGGCGGCCACGTTCAGCGACTTGGTGCCGGGCAGGATGAAGGGCGCGAGCGCCAGTCCGACGAGGATCGCGACCAGCAGGACCGCGAGCACGCGGTTGCGCGGGTAGTCGTTGGAGAGCAGGCGCGCGAGCATGGCGCTCAAGCCTTGCCGATCGCGTAGAGGCCGCGCGGTCGCCACAGCAGCACCAGCACCATCAGCAGGATGTTCGAGCCCAGTGCGAGCTTGGGCGCGAGGTAGCCCGTGTAGTTGGCGAGCAGGCCGACCAGCATCGCGCCGAGGAAGCAGCCGCCCACCGAGCCCAGGCCGCCGATGATCACCACGATGAAGATCATCACCAGCACCTGGCCGCCCATCTGCGCGTTGACCTGCTCCTGGTACATGGCCCACATCGCGCCGCCCAGGCCCGCGAGGCCCGAGCCCGCGACGAACACGCCGACGAACAGGCGCCGGATGCGGTAGCCCAGCGACTCGACCATCTCCGGGTTCTCCACGCCCGCGCGCACCAGCAGCCCGATCCTCGTGCGATTGAGCAGCAGCCACATCGCGGCGAATACCGCGAGGCCGACGATCACCGCCAACACGCGGTAGCGTTCGATGGCCGCCTCGCCGAGGATGAACGAGCCCGTGATGGTGCCGGGGCGCGGCAGGGGAATGATGTCCGGGCCCCACACCACGTGGATCAGCTGCTCGAACACGATGAGGCCGCCCATCGTGATGAGGATCTGCTTCAGGTGGTCGCCGTACACCGGGCGGATCAGCACGCGCTCGAAGAACCAGCCCAGCAGCGCCGCCAGCGCGATCGCGGCGAGCACCGCGGGGATCATGGCCGAGAGGTCGGAGGCGAGGCCCTCGGCCTCCATCTGGGGTCGCATGCGCGTGAGCACGGTCGCCGCGCCGTAGGCGCCCACCGAGATGAACACGCCGTGCGCGAAATTGAGCACGTCCATCAGGCCGAACACCAGGGTGAGGCCCGAGGCCATCATGAAGATCATCATGCCCATGGCGAGCCCGGCCACCGTGAGCGTGACCCAGGTCGGGAAGCTCCCCACCAGCGGCAGCGCGAGGAGCGCGATGACCGGCACCAGCGCGAGCGGCAGCCAGTCCTTGCTCATTGGTGCGTGTCCAGCGACAGGCCGAGCAGTTTCGTCTGCAGCGCCGCGTCGGCGGCGAGCGCGTCCATGCGTCCGGTATGCACGATGCGGCCCGAATCCATCACCGCCACCGTGTCGCCCAGCGAGCGGGCGAAGTGGAAGTTCTGCTCCACCACCAACATGGTGGTGTCGGTGCGCTTCAACTCCCTGAAGGCCTCGACCATGTTGGCGATGATCGCGGGCGCAAGGCCCTTGGTCGGCTCGTCGACGAGCAGGAGCTTCCTTGGCTCGACAATGGCGCGCGCGATCGCCAGCATCTGCTTTTGCCCGCCCGAGAGGTTGCCCGCGAGCGCTTGCCAGAAGGTCTTCATGGCCGGGAACAGCTCGAAGATCCACGCCAGGCGCTTCGCGTCGGGCTCGCCGGCGCGCGCGGCGAGGCGCAGGTTCTCTGCGACCGTCAGCCCGGAGAAGATGCCCATGTTCTCGGGCACGTAAGCGATGCCGAGGCGCGCCACCTCGGGCGTGGTGTCCAGCGTGATGTCGCGGCCGTCGACGCGGATCGAGCCGGCCGAGGCGCGCCACAGGCCCATGATGGTGCGCAGGCAGGTGGTCTTGCCGGCGCCATTGCGGCCGAGGAGCATCGTCAGCCCGCCGCGCGGCACCTCGAAGTCCACTCCGTGCAGGATATGGTACTGGGCTATGTGAGTGTTTACTCCGGAGAGCGACAGCATCGCCTCAGGCATGGGCGGTGACTCCCAGGTAAGCCTCCTGCACGATGGGAGAGGCGATCACGCTCGCCGGGTCGCCGTCGGCGACCAACTCACCCTGGTGCAGCACGATGATGCGGTCGGCCAGGGACCTCACCACGTCCATCTTGTGCTCGACCAGCAGCACCGTTTTGTCGCCTTGTGCCTTGATGTGCTCGATCAACTCGAGGATCACCGGCACTTCGTCCACGCTCATGCCGGCGGTCGGCTCGTCGAACATGAACACGTCGGGCTCGAGCGCCAGCAGGATCGCCACCTCGAGCTTGCGCTGGTCGCCATGCGGCAGCGACGAGACAATCGTGCCGCGCCGCCCGGCCAAGCCCACCCGGTGCAGGGTGTGCTCGGCTTTTTCCACCAACTCGACGTGGCGGCCCCACCTCGACCACAGGTCGCGCCCGAGGCCCGCGCGCGACTGCACCGCGAGCCGCACGTTCTCCAGCACCGTAAGCCGGGGAAAGAGATTGGTGAGCTGGAACGCGCGCCCGATGCCGCGGTGCGTGCGCTGCGGCGGGGTGAGCGCGGTGATGTCTTCGCCGAACAGCGAGACGCGCCCGCTGGTCGCCTTCAGCTGCCCCGAGATCAGGTTGAAGTAGGTGGTCTTGCCGGCGCCGTTCGGCCCGACGATCGCGGTGAGCGTGCCCGGCGCGAAGGCGCAGGACACGGCGTCCACCGCGACGTGCCCGCCGAAGCGGATCGTCAGGCCGTGCGTCTCGAGGACGGGTTGTTCGGCCATGATGGACCCATGCGTAGGGTGGGCCATGGGCCCACCGTACGGCGACGGTTACTTGTTGCGGATGGGGATCGGCAG
>DASTTC010000129.1:0-4889 GCA_035760345.1 Burkholderiales bacterium
CTGGGTGACGCAGGAGGTGAAGGCGGTGGCGGATCGCCACGCGGGGGGGCGCATGGTCTCGATGCTGGAGGGCGGCTACGCGCTGTCCGCCCTCGGCCGCAGCGTGGTGCAGCACGTGCGCGTCCTCGCGGGGCTTGACCACTGACTCTCATGGTGTAAGGTCGCGGGGTAAGGAGTTCGCAACGCAACGGCATCGACATACCGAACCAAGGACATGTTCCATCTCGCACGCCTGACCTCGACCAGCAGCCGCTCGCTTGCCGCGACGATCGGCTACGCCATGACCGGCGTGCTCGGACGCGGGGGCCGTGCGGTCAGTCCGGGATCGGGGAAAACCCTCGACCATTGCGCCGCGCCGTACCCTCCCTCCGCCTTCCAGACCTACCCCGCATTTTTGCAGCAACGCCGGACCCCGGCGTCGTATCGCCTTTTCCGATCGATAGGAGGATCGCATGGACCGCAGAGCCTTTCTCAGGACTTCCGGCATGGCGGCGGCCGTCGCTGCCCTGCCCTGGCATCGCGCCCTCGCCGCCGACGGCTGGCGCACGTTCGAGACCGTGACCCGCGTCGAAGTGCTCAACCCGAGCGGCAAGTCCCTCGCCTGGATTCCGTTGCCGCTGTCCGAGTCGAACGACTGGTTCCGCGACTTGAGCAGCAGCTGGAGCGGCAATGCCAGCGAAGCGGGCATCGAGCGCGACGGCAAGTACGGCGCGCGCATGCTGGCGGCAGAGTGGCGCGCGGGGCAATCGTCCCCGGTCGTCGAGGTCACCAGCCGCTTCATGACGCGCGATCGCGCCGTCGACCTGTCGCGTCCCGCGACAGCGGGCATGCAGCTTGCGGCGGCCGAGCGCGCCTTCAACACGGCGCCGACGGAGCTGATCCCGACCGACGGCATCGTTAGGAAGACCGCGCTCGAAGCGACGCGCGGCGCTAAATCCGACGTGCAAAAGGCGCGCGCGATCTACGAATGGGTGGTGGACAACACCTACCGCGACCCCAAGACCCGCGGTTGCGGCTGGGGCGACATCAAGAGCATGCTCGAATCGCGCAACCTGGGCGGCAAATGCGGCGACCTGAACGCCATGTTCGTCGGCCTGGCGCGCGCCGTCGACGTTCCGGCGAGGGATGTCTACGGCGTACGCGTCGCGCCTTCGAAGTACGGCTACAAGAGCCTGGGGACCGGCTCGCCCAGTATCAGCAAGGCGCAGCACTGCCGGGCCGAATTCTTCGCCGAGGGCTACGGCTGGGTGCCGGTCGATCCGGCCGACGTGAGGAAGGTGATCCTCGAAGAGCCGCCGGGCAAACTCGCCATCGACGATCCGAAAGTGGTGGCGGCGCGCAAACGCCTGTTCGGCTCCTGGGAGATGAACTGGCTCGCCTACAACACGGGCCATGACATCGCGCTGCCGGGTTCCAGCGGACCCAAGCTGCCTTACCTCATGTACGTCAACGCCGAGACCGGCGGCGAGCGGCGCGACCAGCTCGAGCCGGATACGGTGAAGTACAGCATCACCGCGCGCGAGGTGACGGCCTAGTGCGTTGGCTTATCGTGCTCGCCGCCTGCGCGTTCGCGCAGGCGGCGGCCGCGGCGGATTTCCAGCGCTGGACGCGCGGCGCGACCCCCGAGCTGGCGCTCGAAGACCTGAAGGGGCGCGAGCACCGGCTCTCGGACTATCGCGGCAAGGTGGTGCTGGTGAATTTCTGGGCCACGTGGTGCGAGCCCTGCCGCGACGAGATGCCCTCCATCGAGCGGCTGCGTGCCGCGTTCGCCGCCGAACCGTTCGAAGTCCTGGCCGTGAATCTCGCCGAGCCGCTCTCGCGCATCCAGCACTTCCTCGCGCAGATGCCACTGAGCTTCCCGATCCTGCGCGACCGCGACACGAAAACCGCCAAGGCATGGCATGCGCGCATGCTGCCCGCGACCTATCTCGTGGACGGGGCGGGCCTGATCCGCTACGTGCGCTACGGCGAGTTCGATTGGTCGAGCGAGCCGGCGCGCGCCAAGGTGCGCGAGTTGCTGCGCAGCATTCCGCGCAGCGCGCCGAACAGGGCGGAGCGTTCGGCCGACGGCGAGAATAGCGCACGCCTCGCCGCCAGCGCCCGCCGGAGCGCGCGGTAGAACACGCGGTCGCCGTACGCGCGCGCCATCAGTCGCGCGAGCGCGCGCTCGCTGCCGAGCGCAAAGTAGCCGGGATAGCCGCGCCCGAGCATGCCGATGTTGCCCGCCACGCGCGAAGCGAACACGGGGGTGCCGATGCGAGCGGCTTCCGCCACCACGTTCGCGCCGCCCTCCATTGTCGAGCTCACCACCAGCGCATGGCTGCGCGCCAGCCAGCCGAGCGCGCACGCGTGCGGCACGCCGCCGAGCCAGCGGTAGCGCGGATCCGCGCGCATGCGACGGCGCGCCTCGCGCGCCATGGCGGGCGACAGCGCGGCGCCGACGTGCACCACTTCCAGCGGCAGCGCGCGCGGCAGCAGGGCGAGCGCTTGAGCGGCCCGGAACGGATCCTTCACCTCGCGCAGGTGGCCGACCACCGCCACGCGAAAGTCCCGCGCCGGCGGGCGCCGTCGCGCCGCCGGCGCGGCGGACTGGTAGACCACGCGAGCCTTGCGGCGCAGCCGCGGCGACAGGCGCCGCAGCGCCTCGTCCTGCAGCACGATGAGGCGGTTCGCGAACTCGAGCGAACGCCGCGCCTCGCGGGACGCGGGAAGGTCGCGATACAGATCGGTTCCCGTCAGGACCACGCACAGCGCGCCGCCCGGATGATCGCGGCGGTAGCGCGCGATCGAGTCGTGGCTGCGCCGCGCGTGCAGGGCAAGCAGGAGGTCGCAGGTCCTGCCGTCCCAGGCGACCGACACCGACACGCGATGCCCGGCGCGCCGCAGGAACGCGGCCCAGCGCAACGCGGTGTGGCGGTTGCCGTTGCGGGTGCCGGCGCCGGCAGGCGTGACGATCGCGATGCGCGCCATGGGGGCGGCTAGACTAGCACGCGATGCACGCCGACCCGAATCTGCTGCAACGCCAGCTGCTCGAGGCGCGTGCGCGCACCGAGCAGATGACGCGCGACCTCGAAGGCGAGCGCCTGCTCGGGCCGCAGCTCGCCATCGTCAACCCGCCGCTGTGGGAGATCGGGCACGTCGCCTGGTTCCAGGAACGCTGGTGCCTGCGCACGGCGCGCAGCGGCGCGCCCATGGATTCGATCCTCGAGGGCGCCGACGCGCTCTACGATTCTTCGGCGGTGGCGCACGAGTCCCGCTGGGCCCTGCCGCTGCCGGACGCGGCGGCAACGCGCGCCTACATGGCGGCGGTGCTGGAGCGCGTGCGCGAGCGGCTGGCGCGCGAGCCGGAGAACGCCGCGCTGCACTACTACGCGCAGCTGTGCGTGTTCCACGAGGACATGCACGCCGAAGCGTTCCACTACACGCGCCAGACGCTCGGCTATGCGGATCCGGCCGGCGAGGGTCCGACGGGCACGGCGCCGGGTGGGGACCTGGAATTTGCGGGCGGACGATTCGAGCGCGGGGCGCGTCCCGGCAACGGCTTTGTCTTCGACAATGAGAAGTGGGCGCACGCCATCGAGGTCGCGCCATTGCGCATCGCGCGTGCGGTGGTCAGCAATGCGCAGTACCTCGCGTTCGTGCGGCAAGGGGCGGGCCCGGTGCCGCGCTACTGGCGCGAGCGCGATGGGGAGTGGCAGCAGCGGCACTTCGACCGATGGCAGCCGCTGGCGCCGGAACTTCCCGTGCTGCACGTGAGCGCGCTCGAGGCGCAGGCGTACTGCCATTGGGCGCGGCGCCGATTGCCCACGGCCGCCGAATGGGAGTTCGCTGCGGCGAGCGGGCGCCTCGCCCAGGGCGGCGTATGGGAATGGACCGCCAGCGCGTTTCTGCCCTACCCGGGGTTTTCGCCCGATCCGTACGAGGATTACTCGCAGCCCTGGTTCGGAACGCACCGCGAGCTGCGCGGCGCGAGTTTCTCGACGGCGGCGCGCCTCGCGCGCCCTTCATTCAGGAATTTCTACACCCCGGAGCGGGGCGACGTGTTCTGCGGCTTTCGCACCTGCGCGGCCACGTAGGCTAAGCCGCTTCCTTGCCTTTCACCGCGGCCGGCGTTTCTTCGAGCAGGGCGATCACGCGCTTGGCATGGCGGTAGAGCTTTTCGCCCCTCTCGGTCACCACCACGCCGCGGCGATGCCGTTCGAACAGCTGCACCCCGAGGAACAGCTCCAGCCGGCGTACTCGCGCGGACACGTTGGATTGCACCGTGTCCAGCAGCACGCCGGCGCGCGCGAAGCCACGCTCCTCATAAACGGCGACAAAGTAGCGCAGATCCTTGATGTCCATGACGTGGCCGACTATAGCAAACGCCTCGTGCCATCTGCTTTCGAGCTACCACAAGGCGTGCCGAATGCAAGAAACTGTCAGTCGACCACGGCCGCCTGCCTCACGCGCCCAGCTCGCGCGCCAAACCGGCAAACGTCTCGTCGTCCGCCGCCGCCAGGTGCAGCACGCGCGCCTGCGGCAGGCGGACGAAGTTGCGCTGCGCCGAGCGACGGTAGGCCGGGTCGTAGTGCTCGTCCAGCAACCGCGCGACCAGCGCCTGCCATTCGCCTTGCGCGGCGAGCGCCTTCCAGCCCTCGACCTTGTCGCGCCCGTGCAGGGGCACGAGGCAGTCGAGCTGCGCGCCGAGCACTTCCCGGTGCGCGAAGAAATGCTGGTACTCGTCCATGAGCAGGGTCACGCGGGCTTCCTGCGCGGCCTGCAGCAGCACGCAGGCGGCTGCGCGCATCGCCTCGATCAGCGCCTCGGGGACCTGCACCTGCCCGATCTTGCGGCTCTCGCCCTCCACGTACACCACGCGGGTGCGATCGAGGGCGCGCAGGGCCGCA
>DASTTC010000130.1:0-7306 GCA_035760345.1 Burkholderiales bacterium
CGCCTGCACGAGCACCGCCTGACCATCGGCTGGCAGCCCGTGGGCCGCAAGATCGGCTTTTCCAACCGCACGATCTGGGAGCGCTACGGGGTGCACGAGCCGATCTGGGGCTTCGTCTACGACCGCACGCTGATCCGCGCCGAGAACGACAAGGCCGAGGTGCCGCTCGCGGGCCTGGCGCAACCCAGGATCGAGCCCGAGATCTGCTTCGGCCTGAAGGCGCCGCCGCCGCGCTCGCACGATCCGCACGCCATCCTCGCCGCCGTCGAGTGGGTCGCGCATTCCATCGAAATCGTGCAGTGCTTCCACCCGGGCTGGAAGGTGAAGCTCGCCGATTGCACGGCGGCCAACGGCTTGCACGGGCGCCTGATCCTCGGCACGCCCAGGCCCGCCGCGGAGATTCCCGACCTCGAAGCGCTGTTGCCCGCGGTGCGCGTGGTGCTCAGGCGCGGCAACGAGGCGATCGACGAAGGCATCGGCGCGAACGTGCTCGACAGCCCGGCCTTCGCGCTCGCGCACCTCGTGGAGGTGCTCGCCCTGCAACCGGCGTTCGACCAGCTGCACGCCGAGGAAATCGTCTCCACGGGCACGCTCACCGACGCGCACCCGGTGAAGGCGGGCGAGACCTGGAGCACGCGGATCGAGGGCCTGCCGCTGCCGGGGCTGACGGTGAAGTTCACGTGAGGCGCCCGCTCGAGGGCGTCACGGTAGTGGCGCTCGAGCAGGTGATCGCCGGCCCGTTCTGCACGCGCCAGCTCGCCGAACTTGGCGCGCGCGTGATCAAGATCGAGCGGCCCGAAGGCGGGGATCAATCGCGCGGCATGGACCGCACGGTACAGGGCCTTTCGTCCCATTTCGTCTGGACCAACCGCTCCAAGGAAAGCCTCACGCTCGACGTGAAACACCCGAGCGCGAAGCAGATCCTGGCGAAGCTGCTCGAGCGCGCCGACGTGTTCGTGCAGAACCTCGCCCCCGGCGCCGTGGAGCGCCTCGGCCTCGGCGCGGCGGAACTGCGCGCGCGCCACCCGAAACTCATCTGGTGCGGCATCTCCGGCTACGGCCCGAGCGGCCCCTACGCCGCGAAGAAAGCCTACGACCTCCTGGTGCAATGCGAGGCCGGCCTGCTCTCGGTCACCGGCACGCCGGACGCCCCTGCCAAGGCGGGCATCCCCGTTGCCGACATCGCCGCCGGCATGTACGCCATGAGTTCGATCCTCGCGGCGCTGCTGCGCCGCGAGCGCGAGGGGGTGGGCGCGACCCTGGACATCACCATGTTCGAGGCCCTCGGCGAATGGATGGGTTTTCCCGCCTACTTCAGCGCCTATGGCGGCACGCCGCCGCCGCGCTCGGGGGCCTACCACGCCACCATCGTGCCCTACGGCCCGTTCCAGGCAGGCGACGGCAAGACGGTATTCCTCAGCATCCAGAACGAGCGCGAGTTCGCGCGCTTTTGCGCCGAGGTGCTGGGCGACGCGGCGCTGGCGATGGATCCCCGGTTCTCCTCGAGCCCGGCGCGCATGCATAACCGCGAGGCGATGCACGCGCAGATCGCGCGCGTGTTCGCCACGCTCACGGCCGCGCAGGTCGAGCAGCGACTGGAAGCCGCGGGCATCGCCAACGCGCGCCTCAATACGATGCAGGAGTTCTGGGAGCACCCGCAGCTCGCGGCGCGCGATCGCTGGCGCGAGGTCGGCACCTCCGCCGGCGCGGTGCGCGCGGCGAAGCCGCCGTTCAACCTGTCGGAGTTCGAGCCGCGCATGGACGACGTCCCGGCGCTCGGCGCGCACAGCCGCGGCATTCTGGCGGAGCTGGGCTACAGCGGCGCGGACATCGATCGCCTCGCCGCCGGCGGAACGATCAGGTCTTCCTGATCTCGATCCCGGCCGCGCGCGCCAGGTCCTTCTGCACGCGCGCCACGCGCTCGACTTCGCCCTTGGCGGCAAAGCGCTCGTAGAAACCCTCCTCGCGGAACTCGCGCACCAGGTCCGCCCAGGGCGCGAGGCGCTCCTCCCAGCGCTGCGTGCGGCCGTCGACGGGTTCGGCGTCCTCGCGTGCGAGGGCAGTGCAGACGCGGATCATGGCCTTCAGCGTCACGGGCTTGGTGACCATGTAGTTGTCCTTGCCCCAGGCATCCCCGAACACGTTCTTCGCCGCCTTGAGGAAGTCGCGGATCGCGCCGTAGTACTTCTCCACGTTCCTCGCGCTGCCGCCCGAGGTCTGGATGCGGCGCCAGTCGGCGCGCACCCAGCGGTGCAGCTCGTTGAACAGTTCCGCCTGCAGGATCCACTTGTCGCGCTGGCTGCGCCCGCCCAGGCGGTTGACGCGGTAGCGCAAGGGGCTGTCGCCCTCCCGGTACAGGTTGTCCACCAGGCGCGCGGCGAACTTGCGGTCCGGCGCCGCCCAGGACACCTTCTCGTACAGGTCGACCAGGTGGCTCTTGTTGATGCGCGTCGGCGTGGAATTGATGATGACGAACATCTCGGTGGCGAAGTCTTCGCTGCGGCCGTCGAAGATCATGCACGGCACGCGGATGGTGGCGGCCTCCGCCGGCCGGTCATGCAGGTAGAAATACAGCGCCGCCAGGCGGTGCTGGCCGTCGATGATGAGGAACTTCTGGCTCGGCTCGGACATATGCCCGACGCCGTCCCCGGCCGACTGATAGCGCAGCGTCTCCGAGGTGAACAGCAGCACCGTCCCGGGGATCGGCGGCTGGGTCACGGCGGTCTCGTAGAAATTCCTGAGCTGGCGCACCTTGGCCTGCGACAGGCCGCGCTGGAAGGCATGGTCGGTGCGCTCGATGCGCGCGATGAACTGCGCGATGTCGTCGTCCTGGGCGATGCGCGACGGGGTGATCTGCTCCCCATCCCCATAGAAACGGCTGATGAAGCGCACCTTCGACAACAGCTCCTTGGCGGGGTAGCTGACGAAATAGAAAATCCCGTCCTTCTGGCGTATCTGCGTCGCGAGCACGGCTGCTGCCTCCCCGATAGACCGCCGGAATGATACCGAAGGCTGCCGACCCCCGCAGGACGGCTTTTGGGGGCTACCCCCCGCAGGCCGGGAGCATCAGGGCCTGCAGCACCTCGGCCGTGCGCCGGTTCTGCACGAAAGCTGCAACCCCCGAGTGGGCGCGTACCGCCTTTGGGACCAGGGGCAAGGCCCGTTGTTCGTGGATCTTGCCCCCCGTGAACGGGACCGGGCCGACCCATTCGAAGACGACATAGTCGTGCTCGAGCCGCCTGCCCCGGTTCTCGCCAGCCGCAACGCTGGAGGCGAGCTTGTTCTCGTAGCTGGCGAGGTAGAGCACCGCGTCCGGCGCTTGCGCCGGGTCGAGCAGCTGCGCCTGCACCTGGACGAGCAACGCGTTCGCGCTTCCCCGCTCGACGCGCAGCTCGATCCTCGCCTGGGGCGCCCGAGCGTTGATCGCCTTGACCGCCTCGTCGAATGCCCCCGCGTGCCAGCGCCGGAAATCCTTGCCCTGCAGGAGCACCTGGGGCGTATAGACGATGCGCGCGTGCATCACCCGGGCGAGCATGCGCTGGCGGTCGGTGAAGCGCTGCTGGGCGTAGGGGTCCTTCCAGCCGATGTAGTCCCAGTAATTGACGTGCAGGGACAGGGGCACCACGCGCTCGGGGGCGTAGCCGCGCTGCCCCAGGCTCTGCAGCCAGCGGTCGGCAGGCGGGCAGCTGTCGCAGCCCTCGGAGGTGTAGAGCTCGACCAGGGCCGCGGTATGGGGCCCGGATTTCGCGCTGCACTGCAGCGCCTGCGCCTGGGGCGCGAGGGCGAGGCAGATCAGCAGGGCGGCGAACCTCATGGCCTTGGGTCGAAACGGGCCGCCCCTGGCTTACACGGGCGACGGGATAATGCCGGGTGACCCTGAAGCTCTCCATCCTCGACCAGTCCCCGGTGATCTCGGGCCATACGCCCGCCGAGGCGGTGCACGCCACGCTGGAGCTCGCGCGCCAAGCCGAGCGCCTCGGCTACCACCGCTACTGGCTCGCCGAGCACCACGCCATCGCCGCCCTGGCCGACCCCTGCCCCGAAGTCCTGCTCGCGCGCCTCGGCGCGCAGACGGGCCGTATGCGCATCGGCACCGGGGGCGTCCTGCTGCCCTACTACAGCCCCTTCAAGGTGGCCGAAGTGTTCCGCATGCTGGAGGCCCTGTACCCCGGGCGCGTGGACCTCGGCCTGGGGCGCGCCCCCGGGGGCGATGCGCGCACCGCGCACGCAGTGGGCGGTGGCCAGATCCCCACCGCGGACGACTTCCCGCAGCGCGTCTGGGAGCTGGTCGGGCACCTCGACGGCACGCTGCCGGAGGACCACCCGCACAAGCGCGTGCGGCTGCAACCCGGCGGCGACACCGCGCCCGCGGTATGGCTGCTCGGCTCGTCGGACTACAGCGGCGCCCTCGCCGCGCAGATGGGGCTGCGATTCGCGTTCGCGCATTTCATCAACGCCAAGGGCGGCGACGCGGTGACGCGCGCTTACCGCGAGCGCTTCGAGCCATCGGCGCGCGAAAGCGCGCCCGCTGCGCTGGTCTGCGTGTTCGTGATCTGCGCGGCGGACGACGCCGAAGCCGAGCGCCTCGCCGCCTCGATCGACCTGCGCCGGCTGCACATGGCGCTCGGCCGCGACACGCCCGTGCCCACGCTCGCCGAGGCCGAGGGCCATGCGTACACGGGGGAGGAGCGCCGCTACGTGCTCTCGCAGCGCGAGCGCGCGGTGATCGGCGGGCCCGAGAAGTGCCGGCGCGCGCTGCTCGCGCTGGCCGAGCGCTACGCGGTCGACGAAGTGATGGCGCTCACCATCACCGGGGACTACGCGTCGCGGCTCAGCTCTTACGAGCTGCTCGCCGGCGCTTTCGCGCCGGCCTAGAACAACTCTGCCACCGCCTCGTGCCCGCGCTCGCGCGCGAGGTCGGCGGGGGCTTTGCCCGCGAGGTTTTTCAGGCCCGGCCCGCGCGCATGCTGCAGGAGCAGGCGCACCGTGTCCGCGTACCCGCCGGCCGCCGCGCCGTGCAACGGCGTGTTGCCATCCAGGTTGAAGGCGTCCGGATCCGCGCCGCGCTCGAGCAGCAGCCGCACCACCGCGTCGTTTCCGCCGTAGGCCGCCCAGTGCAGCGCCGACTCGCCGTGGTCGTTCTGTGCGCGCGGGTCGGCGCCCGCGTCGAGCAGCAGCCGGGCGCAGGTCGCGTCTTCGTGCAGCGCGGCGTGGTGCAGGGCGGTTTCTCCGGTGGCAGTGCGCGCGCGCACGCGCGCGCCGGCGTCCAACAACAGGCGCGTCAGCGCGCGCATGTTTCTCTCCGCGGCAAGGTGCAGCGGCGTCTCGCGCGCCGCGTTGCGGACTTCGAGGTCGACCTTGCCCTCCAGCACCAGGATCGCCGCGACCGGCTCCTTGTCCCCGGCGATGGCCTCGAGCAGGCGCGCGGTCGGCGCCGGCGCTTGGGCCAGCACCAGGGCGACCAGCAGTGCGCTCATGCGAGCGGAGCCGCGAGCACCTCGGCGAGGTGCAGCGCGCTGCGCCGGCCGAGGCCCTCAATCTGCTCGCGGCAAGAAAAGCCGTCAGCCACCACCAGTGTGTCGGGCGCCGCCGCGCGCAGCTTCGGCAGCAACGAGAGCTCGGCGATGCGGCGCGAGGCGTCTTCGGTCTCCGCGCGAAAGCCGAAGGAGCCCGCCATGCCGCAGCAGCCCATGTCGGGCGCCTCCACCTCCAGCCCCGCGGCCTGGAGCAGCTTCGCGTCCGCCGACATGCCCCACAGCGACTTCTGGTGGCAGTGGCCCTGCACCAGCGCGCGGCCAAAGGCGCGCTTGGGCGCGTAGCCGCGCCCCTGCAGGAACTCGGCCAGCGACTTGACCTGCGCGCCGAGCGCCGCGGCACGCGCGTCATTCGGGAAGAGCTGCGCGAGCTCGTCGCGGAACACCGACAGGCACGCGGGCTCCAGCACCACCATCGGCACGCCCGGCTCGATCGCGGCAAGGATGCGCCCGAGCGCCGTCTTCGCCTGGTCGAGCATGCCCGCATCGTAGTAAGGCCGCCCGCAGCACAGGTGCTCGCGCGGCAGCTCCACGCGGCAACCGGCGTCCTCCAGCAAGCGCGCCGCGGCAAGCCCCGTCGCGGGCCGGAAGTAGCCGTTGAACGTGTCGTCGAACAGGATCACGCGCTCGCCCGCGCCGCGCGGCGCGAACTGCGCGCGCAGGCTTCGCGGCGCGAGGCGCGGCAGCTTGCGCTTGAGGGACAGCCCCGCGACCGGCCGGCCGAGCGCGCCGAAGAGGTTGGCGAGGCCCGCAGCCTTCGAGGCGAGTGGCGCCCACTCGCCGATGCGCGCCAGCGCCTGCACGGCGGGCGGGCGCATCTTCTTCTGGTAGTAGTGCGAGAGAAACTCCGCCTTGTAGGACGCCATGTCGGTGTGCGTGGGGCAGTCCGAGCGGCAGCCCTTGCAGGCGAGGCACCAGTCGAGCGCCTCCTTCACCTCCTCGCTCTGCCAGCCATCCTTGATCACTTCGCCCTGCGGAGCGACTTGCGCGCGCAGGCTGCGCGGCGCGAGGCGCGGCAGCTTGCGCTTGAGGGACAGCCCCGCGACCGGCCGGCCGAGCGCGCCGAAGAGGTTCGCCAGGCCCGCTGCCTTCGAGGCGAGCGGCGCCCACTCGCCGATGCGCGCCAGCGCCTGCACGGCGGGCGGGCGCATCTTCTTGTCGTAGTAGTGCGAGAGGAACTCCGCCTTGTAGGACGCCATGTCGGTGTGCGTGGGGCAGTCCGAGCGGCAGCCCTTGCAGGCGAGGCACCAGTCGAGCGCCTCCTTCACCTCCTCGCTTTGCCAGCCGTCCTTGATCACCTCGCCCTGCAGCATCTCCCACAGCAGCCGCGCGCGCCCGCGCGTCGAGTAGCGCTCTTCGCCCGTGGCGCGGTAGCTCGGACACATGGTGCCGCCCGATTTCGCGCGGCACTTGCCCATGCCCACGCAATGCTCGGCCGCGCGGCCGAAGCCGTCGCCGACCGCCGACAGGAAGGCGAGCTTCGTCTGCACCGATACCGGCTTGTACTGCGGCCCGAGCCGCAGGTGCTCGTCCACCCGGTAGGCGTCGACCAGTTTGCCGGGGTTCATTCGATTCGCCGGATCCCAGATGCGCTTGAATTCGCGGAACGCCTGCATCAGCTCGGGGCCATACATCGCGGGCAGGAACTCGGCGCGCGCCTGGCCGTCGCCGTGCTCGCCCGAGAGCGAGCCGCCGTACTTCACCACCAGCTCGGCGGCCTGCGCGAGAAAGCCGCGCCACTGCGCGACACCCTCCGGCGTGCGCAGGTTGAA
>DASTTC010000131.1:0-6356 GCA_035760345.1 Burkholderiales bacterium
CTGGATACCTGCCCGCAGGCCGCCATCGCCTCCGCGCATACCGTGCTGCGGCGCGAGCTCGGCATCCCGCAGGCCGAAGTCGTGGTGTGCGGCATGTCGCTGGGCCACGCGCGCGCCGACGCCGTGGAAAACACGCTGGTCACCGAGCGCGAGCCGGTCGCAGGTTTCGCGAAGTTCTTCGGTTTCTGATGCGCGCCTGGCTGCTCGCGCTGTGGCTGGCCTCGGCGCCAGCCTGGCCCCAGGTGTCGCCTCTCGTGGTGGGCGCGGCCCTGCCGGAGTCCGGCATGCTCGCCGATCTCGCGCGAGACATGAGGCGGGCGCTCCTCCTGTGGCAGGAAATCCGCAATGCCGAGGGCGGGCTGCTCGGGCGGCAGATCGAGTTGCGGCTGCTGGATGATGGCTCGGAGGCCACGGCCGCCATGCGCCTCTACGCGCAGTTGATCGAGGTCGAACGCGCCGACCTGCTCATCGGACCCTTCGGCAGCGCCGCCATGGTGGGTGCGGCGGCGGCTGCGGAGCGCGCGCGCCGGGTTCTGGTCAACGCCACAGGCGTCGCGGGGCGCGTGCAGCACCCGCGCGGGCGCTACGTGTTCCATGTTCCCGCGCCCCTCGCCGCCTACGGCGCGGGCGCGCTGGCGCTCGCCCGGGCCGCGGGCCATACGAAGTTCCTGGTGCTGGCACGCAACGACCCCGGTTCACGGGAGGCCGCCGAGGGGTTGGTGGCGCAAGCAAAGGCACTCGGCATGGCTGCAGTGCTGCAGACCGTTGCCACCGGGACCGGCGACTACGCCGCACAGATTGCGGCCGCGCGCGCGCGCAATGCCGAGGCCTGGATCGCATTCGGCATCGCCGAGGACGCTGCCGAGATGGTGAAGAGCTTCAAGCGCATCGGCTATGCGCCCTGGATGTTTCTCGCGCAAGGGGCGGCCGAACCCGCGCTCCTGCGGCTCGTGGGCCAGGATGCCGAATTCGCGCTCGGCATTTCGTCGTATGAGCCCGGCATCGCCGCGCCCGCCAACCTCGAGTTCGCTGCGGCCTGGCGCAAGCGCTGGCAGGGCGAGCCCGGCGCGGCGGCGGCCGCCGGCTATTCTGCGGCGCTGGTGCTGGAAGCGGCCGTGCGCGCCGCCGGCACGCTCCACCAGGAGCGCCTGCGCGAGGCGCTTGCCTCACTCGAGGCCGACACGCCCATCGGCCGGTACCGCGTCGGTGAAGGCGGCGTGCAGGTCGGCATCAAGCCGACGGTGGTGCAGATACTGAAAGGGCGGCGCGAGGTCGTCTGGCCGCCCACGCTGGCCACGGCACAATGGCAGCTTCCCTATCCCCGTTGGGACGAAAGGCAGGTGCATGCCACTCAATAGAACGTTCCTGTTCGCGCCAGGCAATCATCCGCGGCGCGTAGAGAAGGCGCTCGGCCTGGAGGCCGACGCAGTGATCCTCGATCTGGAGGACGCGGTCGCGGTCTCCGACAAGCCGGCGGCGCGCAAGTCCGTGGCCGAGGCGTTGCGGCGCCCCAGGCGCGGGCGCGGCTACGTGCGCGTGAATGCGCCGTCGACGCCGTTCTGCTATCGCGACCTCGTCGAGACACTGCACGACAAGGTGGACGGCGTGTTCCTGCCGAAGGTGGAAAACGCCGCCGACCTGCACGCCGTCGACTGGCTGATGGCCGCGCTGGAACGCGACCAAGGTATTGCGGAAGGCTCGATCGACCTGGTGCCGATGGTGGAGACGGCGGCGGGCGTGGCGCGCGTGGACCGAGTCGTGCAGGCGAGGAACCTGCGGCCCTACGGCGCGCCCTGGCGCGTGAAGCGCGTCGCCTTCGGCGCCGCCGATTTCAGTTTCGACGCGGGCCTCGCGCCTTCGCTGGAGGAGCCGGAACTCGCCAGCGCGCGCGACCGGGTGGTGCTCGCCTCGCGCGCGGCGGGCATGGAGGCGCCGCTGGATAGCCCCTGGTTCCACCTGCGCGACATGGACGGGTTCCGGCGCGCGCTGGAGCGCAGCCGGCGCGGGGGATTCCAGGGACGGCTGTGCGTGCATCCGGACCAGGTACCGGTCGCGAACCAGGCGTTTACGCCGAGTGCCGACGAGGTGGCGCGCGCCGAGCGCATCGACGCCGCGTTCCGGGAGGTGGAGGCCAAAGGCGGGGCGGCGGTGGAAGTGGACGGGCAGATGGTCGACTACCCGGTCGTGTATCGAGCGCGCGCGCTGCTCGCGACGATGCGCGAGATTGCCGCCCAAGGCGGCTGAGCCCCTGGGCGGCACTCTCCTCCCGCTCGCCGTCACGCTCGCGATCCAGACGCTGGTCGCGTTCGCGATCTACAGCGCACCGGTGATGGCGCCGGTCGCGGCGCACGACCTGGGCGTGCCGGCCGCGGCGGTGGGCTACTTCATCTCGCTCGCGTACGTGGGCAGCATGCTCGGCTCGGCGGCCGCCGGCGGCTGGGTGGCGCGCGCCGGCCCGATCCGGGTGAGCCAGGTCGGCCTTTGGCTGTGCTTCGCCGGCCTTGCGCTCGCGGCGAGCGGCTGGCTGCCGCTGGTGCTGGCAGGCGCGTTTGTCATCGGCCTGGGCTACGGGCCGACCACGCCCGCGAGCTCCGCGATCCTCGTGCGCACCGCGCCGCCCGGTGCGTTTTCCCTCATCTTCTCGATCAAGCAGACGGGCGTGCCGGCGGGCGGCGTGCTGGCCGGCGCGCTGGTGCCGCTGCTGGTGCTCGCCGTGGGCTGGCAGTGGACCGCGCTGGTGGTCGGCGCAAGCTGCCTCGCCCTCGCGCTCGCCGTGGCGCCGGTGCGTGCGCGCTACGACGTCGAGCTCAATCCCGGCGCGCCCGTATCGCTCGCCGCCGCGTTCCAGCCGGTGAGGCTGGTGGCGCGCATCCCGGCGTTGCGCGAGATGGCGGTGATCTCCTTCGTCTACGGCGGCGTGCAGATCACGCTGGTGACCTACCTCGTGTCGTTCCTCGTCGAGAGCTTCTCCCTGGCCCTGGTGTTTGCCGGCGGCGTGATGGCGGTATCGCAGGCCGCGAGCGTCGCAGGGCGCATTGCCTGGGGCGTATTGGCCGATCGCGCGCTCGGCCGGCGCCGCACGCTCGGCCTGTTGGGCCTGGCCATGGGCGCCTGCGCCCTAGCCACGCTCGCCGCCTCGCCCGAGTGGCCGGGTTGGCTGCTGATCGTGTTCGCGTCGATGTTCGGCGCCACCGCGGTAGGCTGGAACGGCGTGTTTCTCGCGCACGTGGCGCGCGTGTCGCCGCCGGGGCAGGTGAGCCAGGCGACCGGCGGCTGCCTTGCCATCACCTTCCTCGGCGTGGTGCTTACGCCGCTCGCGTTCAATGGGGTGCTCGCGCTCGGCGCCAGCTACGCGCATGCGTACGCAGTGCTGGGCGCGCCGTCGCTTGCCATCGGCGCGTGGCTGCTGCTAAGTGGTGGGCGATGAGCGAGCTGCGCGACGTCATCCTCGTGCACGGCTTGTGGGTGCCCGCCGTGGTGATGACGCCGCTCGCGGCGCGCCTGGCGCAGGCGGGGTTTCGCTGCCAGCTGTTCTCCTACCACGGGCGCGAGCGCCCGCTGGACGCGCACGCCGAGCGCCTGGCGCGCTTCGCGCGTACTGTGGGGCCGGCGCATTTCGTCGGCCACAGCCTGGGTGGCCTCGTCGTCGTGCACACGCTGGAGCAGCACCGCTCGGTGGCGGCGGGCAATGTCCTGCTCCTCGGTGCGCCCGTGCGGGGCAACTTCGCGGGCCGGCGCCTCGCGCAGCACGGCTGGGGCCGCTGGTTCCTGGGCGCGAGCGAGGCGCTGTGGCGCGACGGCCGCGCGGCACGGTGGGCCCGGCCCGAGCCGCTTGGCGTGCTCGCCGGCACGATGCCCATCGGGCTCGGCCGCCTGTTCGGCGCGCTGCCGGGCGCGAACGATGGCGTGGTACGCGTGGAGGAGACCGAAGTGGAAGGGATGCGCGAACGGGTCGTGCTGCGCGTAGGGCACAGCGCGATGCTCCTTTCGGCGCGGGTTGCCGCGCAGGTCGTGTCGTTTCTCGAGCATGCGCGCTTTTCTCATCCTGCTTAGCGCGGCCGCGCTCGCGGGCTGCGAGACCGTGGCGTACTACGGCCAGGCGGTGGGCGGACAGATTGCGCTCAGTGCGAAGGCGCGCCCGGTCGCGCAAGTCCTCGCCGACGCCGGGACGCCGGAGGCGCTGAAAGCGCGACTCAAGGCTGCCATCGAAATACGCGAGTTCGCCGCTCGCGCACTGGGCCTGCCGCAGGATGGGGCGTATCGCGACTACGCCGAGCTCGGCCGGCCTTACGCGATATGGAACGTGGTGGCTGCGCCCGAGTTCGCGCTCGAGCCGGTGCAGTCGTGCTTTCCGATCGCCGGTTGCGTCGCGTACCGCGGCTACTACGATCGCGCGGCCGCACAACGGCACGCCGCAGCGCGGCGCGCCGCCGGCTATGACGTCGTGGTCTACGGCGTGCCCGCCTACTCCACGCTGGGATGGTTGGACGATCCGTTGCTCTCCACGTTCATCGATTACCCGGATGCCGAGCTGGCGCGGCTCCTGTTCCACGAGCTCGCGCACCACGTCGTCTATGTGAAGGACGATTCCACCTTCAACGAGTCCTTCGCGGTTGCCGTCGAGCGCGAGGGCCTGCGGCGCTGGCACGCGGCCCACGGCAGGCAGGGGCCGTCAAGCCGGGGGCGCGAAGAGTTTGCGGCGCAGGTGCAAGCCACGCGCAGGGCGCTGCAGGCACTCTACGGCCTGCGCCTTGCGCCGGAGGAAATGCGCCGCCGCAAGCTCGAGGCGCTGGCGCCGCTCGCGCCGAGGCTCGCGCGCCTGCGCGGTTTCGAGTCGGTGGAGCCGAACAACGCGGTCCTCGCCCTGTTCGCCACGTACACGCAGAAGGTGCCCGCGTTCGAACGACTGCTGGCCGAGACGGGTGGGGATCTCGCGCGCTTCTACGCCCGCGTACGCGAACTGGCGCGCCTGCCGCGCGCCGAGCGCGACGCGGCGCTCAGGTAGGCGCGACCTGCGCGGCGCGAAAGGCCTGGATGGAGGCCTTCATCAGGCCGTCGCTCACCGCGTTGGAGGGCGGCAGGCTTTCCTTGCCGCAGCCCGAGCACTTGTACGTCGGGATTTCGACCTGCACGTCGATCGCCTCCAGTCCTTTGAGCGTCACCGGGCGCCGTGCCTGCGCGTGGCCCGCCGGGGCACCGGTCAGCTCCGCGCCGCAGCCGGGGCAGTGCAGGCGCTTGCGCAGCAGGCCCTTTTCCACCGCCGAGGCGAGCGATGTCAACGGCTCGCCGGCGATGAAGGCCTCCATCATGCGCACGGCGAAATCGGGTGCGATGAAGCGCTTGTGGCCTTCGGTACAGCGCATCGCGGGCATGCGCTCGATGCGCATGCGCACGCCTTGGTCTTCACCCGAGAGGGGGTCCAGGACGGTCATCGCCATCTCGCCCTTGCATTGCATGCAGCGCCGGGTATTGAGTTCCATTGCGGCCTCCCTTTGAGGAGTGACCGCCCGAAGATAACGCTTGTTCCCGCGAGGCGGCGATGCTGCAGGGCAATAAAGCGGCTAGCGCGCCGTCCACCCCAGATCCATCGTGAGCGCCGCGCCCGTGATGGTGCCCGCGGGCTCGGTGCAGAGATAGGCGACGAAGTCGGCCACCTCGCGCGGCTCGATCAGGCGCTTCACCGCCGCCGGCGCGAGCATGATCTTCTCGATCACCTCGTCGGGCGACATGTGGTTCGCCTTCGCCTGGTCGGCGATCTGGCTGTCCACGAGCGGCGTCCTCACATACGCGGGACAGATGGCGTTCACCGTGATCCCGTGTGCGCCGCCTTCGAGTGCCGCGGTGCGCGTGAGGCCGACGAGGCCGTGCTTGGCGGCGATGTAGCCCACCTTGAAGGGCGAGGCGATGAGGGCGTGAATGGAGGCAATGTTGACCACGCGACCCCACTTCTGCTTTTTCATCGCCGGCCAGCAGTAACGCGTGAGCAGGAACGGCGCGGTGAGCATCAGCGCGATCATGCGTTCCCACTGGTCCTCGGGAAAATCCTCGATCGGCGAGACGTGCTGGAAGCCGGCGTTGTTGACGAGGACGTGCACGGTGCCGTGCGCCTTGAGCGCGGCATCGACGAGCCGGCGGCAGCCGTCGCGCGCGCTGAGGTCGGCGGCGACGAACGACCCCCCCAGGCGCTTCGCATGCTCGGCACCGGCCTTCTCCTTCACGTCGGCCAGCACCACCTTCATGCCGTCGGCGGCGAGGCGCTCGGCGCAGGCGAGGCCGATGCCGCTCGCCGCGCCGGTGACGAGCGCGACCTTGCTCATGTCAGCGGCAGGTCGACGTGCCTGGCGAACGCGGGCCGC
>DASTTC010000132.1:0-2936 GCA_035760345.1 Burkholderiales bacterium
CCCGCCGCCATGGCGCCGGTGCGCGAGTTCATCAGCCTGAACGGCACGATCGTCAACTGCTCGGGCGGACTCGGTTTCCGCGACGTCGGCTGGATCACCTGCGAAGAAACCACGGCCGGGCCGAACCAGGGCTGGAGCCGAAAGCACGGCTACAATTTCCTGGTACCGGCAAGCGCGATGGGCAGCGTGATGGCGGTGCCGCTCACCGCGATGGGGCGCTTCGCGCACGAAGCCTCGGTCGCCGATCCGCGTACCGGCATCGTGTACCAGACCGAGGACGCGGGGAACAACAGCGGCTTCTACCGCTTCCTGCCGAACGACGCCGAGGACCTCGCGCAGGGCGGCCGCTTGCAGATGCTCAAGGTAAGCGATCAGCCCGCGTTCAGCGGCTGGACCGGGCAGACGGTCGGCAAGCGCCTGATGTGCGAATGGGTCGAGATCGCCAACCCCGATCCCGAGCTCGAAGCGGCGCAAGCGAGCTGCTTCCAGCAGGCGCGCGCGCAAGGCGGCGCGGCCTTCAACCGCCTCGAAGGGATCTTCCGCGGCGAGGGCGGCTCCGTTTACTTTGTCTCCACCTCCGGCGGCGCGGCGCAGTCCGGCCAGCTGTGGCAATTCCGGCCGGCCGGTTCGGACAAGGGCACGCTGACGCTCGTTTTCGAGTCGCCTTCGGGCAGCGTGCTCGACTCGCCGGACAACCTGTGCGTGACGCCGAGCGGCGCGATCCTGTTCTGCGAGGACGATTCGAACCCGACGGCGGGCCATGTGGACGACACGCATCCGCTCGCGCCCGGCATCACCGATGTGAATCGCCTGATCGGGCTTTCGCGCGACGGCCTGCCTTTCGAGTTCGCGGTCAACGTGCTGAACGACAGCGAGTTCGCCGGCGCGTGCTTCAGCCCGAACGGCGAGATCCTGTTCGTCAACGTGTTCGGCGGCTCGGCGCCGGGCTCGGGCATGACCTGCGCCATCACCGGGCCGTGGCGCGGGGGTCCTCTGTAACAGATCTCACGACGTGCAAAAAAGCGGCCTGCGGGCCGCTTTTCCATTGATCCTGGTGTAGGCTGATGTCCTGAGATACCGGCGCGGGAATCCAGGCGGTGAACAGAAACAGACTGCTCGGCTGGCTGGTGATCGCGGGCGCTGCGGCCGCGGCGGTGAGCTTCGCCCCGACCTCGAACCCCCCGGAGCCCGAGGCCGCCAAAGTCCCCTCGCGCCAGTCCGACGAACCCTCCGCCCCAAGCCGGCTAGCGGCTCTTCCCGAGCGCGAAACGATCGGCAAGCGGCGCGGCGAGGCTTTTGCCGCGCGTTCCTGGACACCCCCGCCGTCGCGCGCGCCGGCCGCTGCTCCGGTCGCCGCTCCGGTCCCGCTGCCCCCGCCGATGCCCTACCGCGTGGCCGGGCAGGTGGTGCGCGACGACGGCGCGCACGTGGTGCTGGCGAAGGGCGACGCCGTGCTGGCCGTGAGGGAAGGAGACACGCTCGAGGGCGGCTACCGCGTCGAATCGATCGCGGAGGATCGCGTGACGCTGCGCTATCTCCCGCTCGGCGTGCGCCACGAGCTGGCCGTCGCCTCTACGCTCGGGCTCGACACGCGGCCCGCCCGCACCGCGCTCGCGGCCCCCGAGCCGGGCACCGCGCCGGTCGCGCTCGCCGGGCGCCCGGCGCAATTGCGCTGGGAGGGACCGAAAGAGGTGCGCGCGGGCGCGACCTTCGACGTCGCGCTCAAAGTCACTTCGGCACACCCGGTGCGCGCTTCGCCGCTGCAGCTCGGCTTCGACGCGAAGCTGCTCGAGCCGGTCGACGTGCGCGCCGGCGGCTTCTTCGCCGACGGCATGTTCAGCTACCGCGTGAACCGCGCCGGCTCGATCTTCGTCGGCGCCTCGGGCAAGGGCGCCGTCGCGACCGACGCCGAAATCGTCGTCGTGACCTTCAGGCCGATCCGCCCGGGCGCGACCGCCGAGCTCACGGTTTCCTCGCTCCTGTTGCAGGGCACCGCGGGCCGCGCCATCGTGCACGACCGGCCCGCGGCCTTCCGCACGACGATCGTTCAGTAGTCCAGCTTCATTGCCCCAGGACCGCCGCCGCCTCGTGCGCGAGGATGGCATGCACGGCGCGCGTCGGGTGGATGCCGTCCCAGAACAGGTGCTCGTCGGGGTTCGTGCAGGCGAACGGCCGAACGCTCGGCGTGATGCAGGCGGTCGCGACTTCGGTCAGTCCGAAATCCCCGGGAGCGTCGACAACGGCGTGCAGCCTCTGGAATACGTCGAGCCGTACGAATTGGATCCCGGGAAGATCGGCGCTGAGCATCCCCAGGGCGAAATCGAGGTGGAAGTTGAACAGCAGGGACGCACCCGTCGCGGCTGCGGCGGTTCCCGGGACCAGCACGTCGAAGGCGCGGATGGCGGGCGTGAGCCCGAGGTCCGGCGCGTTCCATACGAGAAATCTTCTCGCCCCGGCAGCGTACAGCGTGCCGATGTTCGCAGCGATGGACGTAATGGCGTCCTCGATGATCGCGGGGCCGCCGACCGGGCCCGCGAACAGCGCGTCGCGCAGGTCGTTGCCGCCCATCTCGATCACGTACAGCGCATCCGAAGGCGCGACGCCGCCCGAGTGGTGCAAAAAGGTCCCGACCTGCAGGGAGAGGTGCACGTTATTCGCGACCTCGCGCGCCCTCGCGCCGCCGACCGCGTAGTTGGACGCCTTCGCGCCGGCGCTGCGGAACGCGGGCTGCGCGCTCGCGGAGAGGCCGCGCGACCCCGCGTACTGCTCGATCCAGGTGGCACCGTTGCTGAAGTGCTGCCCGCCCCGGGCGTAGGGCCGGTCCGGCACGAGGAACGGATCCACCGAGTAGTCCGGCGGCGTGTTGGTCACTCCGAGCAGCGCAAAGGCGTTACCCGGGTCCGACAGGCTGGTGCCGAACACCACGATCCGGTGCA
>DASTTC010000133.1:0-10968 GCA_035760345.1 Burkholderiales bacterium
GACGAAGGTGCAATTTCGGGACCTCTCGCACGCGCAGATCGAGGCGTACCTGCGGCGCGAGCAGCCCTACGACTGCGCCGGCAGTGCCAAGGCCGAAGGTCTGGGCATCGCGCTCATCGCCCGCATCGAGAGCGACGACCCCACCGCCTTGATCGGACTGCCGCTGATCGCGTTGACCGAACTGCTCGCGTTGTCAGGCCTGCCGGCGCTACGCGTTTAAGAGCGGGGCCCCGGACCGATGGCGGCCTAGCGGGGTTGCGGTGAAAAGCGCAGCGCAAACTCCAGCACCGCGCTCGCCGCACCGGCGCCGAGTCGCCGTGCGAAGCGCTCAGCGATGTTCTCCTTCCGGGTGAAATCGACAATCCGCTCCGCCTTGAGCACCTCGCGTGCCACGGAGTCGAGGCTGCCGTAGGCGTCCGCGAGCCCCAGCTCGATGCTTTGCTGGCCAGTCCACACCAATCCCGAGTACATGCCGGGCGTTTCCTTGAGCCGCTTGCCGCGTCCCTCGCGCACTACGCCGATGAACTGCTGGTGCACGTCCGCCAGCAGGGCCTGCGCATGGCGCCTTTGCTCCTCGTCGACCGGCAGGAAGGGGTCGAGGAAGCCCTTGTTCTCGCCTGCGGTCAGCAGCCGCCGCTCGATGCCCAGCTTTTCCATCAGCCCGGTCACGCCGAAACTGTCCATGCGTACGCCGATCGAGCCGACGATGCTCGCGCGCCCCACGTAGATGCGGTCCGCGCCCGCCGCGACGTAGTAGCCGCCCGATGCACACAGGTCCTCGACCACCGCATACAGCGGCACCGTCGGATGCAGTTTGCGCAGGCGCTGCATTTCCTCATAGATGGCGTTCGCCTGGACCGGGCTGCCGCCCGGGGAGTTGATGCGCACCACCACGCCTTGTGTACTCGCGTCCTTGAACGCCGCCTGCAGTGCCGCGTTCACCCGTTCCGCACTCGCATCGCTGCCGGGTCCGATGATGCCGCTCACCTCGACCAGGGCGGTATGCTTGCCCGACGCCTTGTCCCCGTCCTGCCAGCCCATGGCCATGACGATCAGGAACGTGACGTAGGCGAAGGTGAGCAGCTTGAAGAAGATGCCCCAGCGCCGCGCGCGGCGCTGCTCTTGCAGGGCCGCAGTGGCAACCCGCTCGATCAGCCCGCGCTCCCATTGCCCATCGTTGTCAGTCATCGGCGACTCCCAGGTAATAGATGCGGCCTTCGCGCTCCTCGACGCTCAGGCGCACCAGCGGTGTCCCGCCGCAAGGCCCGCCCAGACAGCGGCCGCTGGATGCGGCATAGACGGCACCGTGCGTCGAGCATATCAAATTGCGACCGTCCATATCGAAGAACTGGCCTTCGCGCCAATCGAGTTCCATCGCCACATGCGCGCAGCGATTGAGATAGCCGTGCACGCGGCCTTCGTGGCGCACGACGAACGCGGGTGCGCGCTGGCCCCAGTACTCGATCTCGAAGCGCACGCCCGCGCCGGCGTCCCGCAGGGCCGACGCGTCGCAGATCAGGCGTGCTGGTACAGCCATTGCCGCAGCGCTGCCACGCTGCCCACGCAGGCGCGCGGCCGCAGTTCGCGCAAACCGTCCTCCGCGTGCGCGCCATAGGTCACTGCCACCGCATCGACCCCGGCTGCCGCGGCCATCTGCAGGTCGTGCGAGGTGTCGCCGATCATCAGCATCCGCCCGGGCTCGGCCGCCAATGCCTGCATCAACTCGTGGAGCATCGCCGGGTGCGGCTTCGGCGTGGATTCGTCGGCGCAGCGCGAAGCCGAGAAGTACGCCCGCAATCCGCTGGCGTCGAGCGCCCGCTCCAGCCCCTGGCGGCTCTTGCCGGTGGCCACCGCCAGCACATGTCCTCGGGCACGCAGTGCCTCGAGCATCTCGATCACGCCCGGGAACAGCTGCATGGCGTGCTCACGCGCGAGGAACTCCCTGCGGTAGCACGCGACGAACTCCATCGTGCGCTCGGGCGGCAGGTCCGGCACGGCGGCGCGCAGCGAATCGCGCAGGCCCAATCCGATGACATGGCGGGCGCGCGCCTGATCCGGCACCGGCAGTCCCAGGTCGCGCGCCGCCTGCTGGATGCACTCGACGATGGCGCCCGCCGAGTCGATGAGCGTGCCGTCCCAGTCAAATACGATCGGGTCGTAGCGCAAGCTGCGTCTCCACGAACTGGCGCATATCCGGCGGCAACTGCGCCGCCAGCGCGAGTGCGGCGCCCGTCGCCGGGTGCGTGAACGCGAGGCGCCGCGCATGCAGCTGCAGGCGCTTCAATCCACGCTTCGCCATCTCCCGATTCAAGGCGAAGTCGCCGTACTTGTCGTCGCCGACCACCGGGTGGCCGGCGTGCGCGAGATGCACGCGGATCTGGTGCGTGCGCCCGGTCAGCAGCCGCAGCTCGAGAAGGCTGCATTGCGCCGTCGCAGCGATCGGCTTGACTCGCGTAGCGGCGGCCTGTCCGCCTTCGTGCACGGCGACGCGGCGTTCCCCGCCAGCGGTGACGAACTTGTGCAGGCGCTCGCGCAGCTCTCGCGGGCCGCCCATCCATCGCCCCTGGACCAGCGCCACGTAGACCTTCTCCACCTCGCCTTCGCGCAGCATCCGGTGCAGCCCCACCAGGGCGCTGCGCTTCTTGGCGACGATCAGCAGGCCGGAGGTATCGCGATCGAGGCGGTGCGCCAGCTCCAGCAACTTGGCCCGCGGTCGCTCCGCCCGAAGCGACTCGATGACGCCGTAGCTCACCCCGCTGCCGCCGTGAACCGCAACGCCCGAGGGCTTATCGATCACCAGGAGCGCGTCGTCCTCGTACACGACCGGCAGATCGAGCGGCCGGGGCGCCTGCTTTTGCTGCGGCGAGGCGATGCGTACCGGCGGTACCCGGACCCGGTCTCCCGGACGCAGCCGATAGTCCGGCTTGACGCGTCCGCTGTTCACCCGCACCTCGCCACTGCGCAGCACGCGATACACGTGGCTTTTGGGTACGCCTTTGAGGCGCCGCAGGAGGAAATTGTCGATGCGTTGTTCGGCGCTTTCCTCCCCGACTTCGAGTAGGGTCGCGCGAGCCTTGCTTAAGTCGTTCATTTTTCGTATTATCCGCGCGTTGCTTCGAGATGCGAGGCACAGGTCCGATGGGCGCGGCGCAGACGTTATCCGCCGCCGGGGCCTGCAACCCGCCTCCTGTTCGGCCATAGCCGGACCTGAAGCAGTGGTGATGTTCGCTCACCCTAAGTAGCGATACTACCCAATAGCGCGCGGCAGGATTCGTCCCCGCCCCTTCGACATCGGTTTGCATACCCTAGGAGAGTACTGACCGACAGGAATGCCGGGTCTCCTGCGCGCGCAGGAGAACAAGAAGTGAAACGCATGCTGTTTAACGCGACCCAGCAAGAAGAGCTGCGCGTCGCCATCGTAGAAGGACAGAAGCTCGTCGATCTCGACATCGAATCGGCCTCCAGGGAGCAGCGCAAGAGCAACATCTACAAAGGCATCATCACCCGCGTCGAGCCCAGCCTCGAAGCCGCCTTCGTCGATTACGGCGAGGAACGGCACGGGTTCCTGCCCTTCAAGGAAGTCGACAAGGTCTATTTCAGGCCTGGCGTGGACGTCGGGCGCGCCCGCATCCAGGACGCGCTCACCGAAGGCCAGGACCTCATCGTCCAGGTCGAAAAGGACGAGCGCGGCACCAAAGGCGCCGCCCTCACCACCTACATCAGCCTCGCGGGACGCTACCTCGTCCTGATGCCGAACAACCCGCGCGGCGGCGGCGTCTCGCGCCGCGTCGAGGGCGAGGACCGCAACGAACTGCGCGACACGCTGGACCAGCTGCAGGTTCCTGAAGGCATGAGCGTGATCGCGCGCACCGCGGCGATCGGGCGCTCGGTCGAGGAACTGCAGTGGGACCTGAATTACCTGCTGCAGCTCTGGAGCGCCGTCGAGGGCGCGGGCAAGACCCAGGACAAGAAGCCGTTCCTGATCTACCTGGAATCGAGCCTGGTGATCCGCGCCATCCGCGACTACTTCCAGCCCGACATCGGCGAGATCCTCATCGACACGCAGGAGATCTTCGACCAGGCGGTCGCCTTCATGCAGACCGTGATGCCCGCCAACGTCGGCAAGGTGAAGCTGTACCGCGACGACGTGCCGCTGTTCTCGCGCTTCCAGATCGAGCACCAGATCGAGAGCGCCTACTCGCGCCACGTCAGCCTGCCCTCGGGCGGCGCCATCGTGATCGACCATACCGAGGCGCTGGTGGCGGTGGACGTCAACTCGGCGCGCGCCACCAAGGGCGGCGACATCGAGGAAACCGCGCTGCGCACCAATCTCGAGGCGGCCGACGAGGTCGCCCGCCAGTTGCGGCTGCGGGACCTGGGCGGCCTGATCGTGATCGACTTCATCGACATGGAGTCGCAAAGGGGCCAGCGCGAGGTGGAGAACCGCTTTCGCGAGGCGCTGCATTTCGACCGCGCGCGCGTGCAGGTCGGCAAGATCTCGCGCTTCGGGCTGCTGGAGCTTTCGCGCCAGCGCCTGCAGGCCTCGCTGGAGGAGACGGCGCACATCAATTGTCCGCGCTGCAGCGGAACCGGCTTCATCCGCGGCACCGAATCGACGGCGCTGCACGTCCTGCGCATCGTGCAGGAAGAGTCGATGAAGGAGAACACCGGTGCCGTGCACGTACAGGTGCCGGTGGATGTGGCGAGCTTCCTGCTCAACGAGAAGCGCGCGGAGATCCAGAAGCTCGAGGCGCGGCTCAAGGTCAACATCGTGATGGTGCCCAACGCGCACCTGGAAACGCCGCACTACAAGGTGCAGCGTCTGAAGCACGATGAGTTGAACGCGATGGAGCACGTACCCGCCAGCTACGAGCTGGTGGAGGCGCCCGAGGAACCGAAGTCGCCGGAGGCCACCGCAGCGGAGCGCCGCGAGCGTCCCGAAGCGGCCGTCAAGGCCATCGTTCCCGACCAACCGGCGCCCATGGTCCCCGAAGCACAGGTGCAGCCGAGCGTGCGCCAGGCAGCGGCTCGACCCGTGCCGAGCGCTACCGATACGGTCGCGGCCTCGGGTTTCCTGGGCCGCATTCTGGGCTGGTTCAAGTCCGACAGACCGGATGCCGCCTCCGCGACGGATGCGACGGTGCACCCGGTGCGCGAGCCGCGGCGCGAGCGCCGACCCGATCCACGCCACGCCGGAGGCGAAAAGCGCGATGCAGGCCGCGAGCACCGCCGCGACCGTCCGCGCGACGAGCACCGCCCGCGCCAGGGCGGCGAGCACCACCCGCGCCAGGGCGGCGAGCGCCGCCCGCAACAGGGCGGCGAACGTCGCCCCGAGCAGCGCCACGGCGGACAACCCCAACGCGACCACCGCCAGGGCGGGGAGCGCCGCCCCGACCAGCAACGCCCGCAGCAGCAGCAGCGCCCGCCTCGTCCGGAGCAGCCCCAGCAGCAGGGGCCGCGCAACGGCGAGGCCCCTGCAGCCGTCCCGCGCGAAGGCGATGAGCAGCGCCGCGGGCGCCGAGGTCGGCGCGACCGCAATCGCGGTGATCGCCGCCCGGAGCACGCAGGCGAGCAACGGCCGCTGCCGGGCCTGCCCGTCGCAGAGCATGAAGCCGATCTGAGTGTCCCGAACTATCGCGCGCAGGCGCCGGACGCAGAGGAATTGCGCGCGCGGGAACGCGAGATGCACCTGGCACAGATGCGCGAAGACCAGGCGCGCCTCGAAGAAGGGGCAGCAGCACCGGAACAGCCGGTTGCAGAGCGTTCGGCGCCGGTCGCCGAGCTCGTGGAACCCGTGGCGGCGGCAGCGCCCGTACGCGTCGATCCCAAGGTGATTCTGGAGAGCGCCGGATTGCAGATGGTGGAGACCCATCCCGACAAGGCCCGTCCGCCTTTGCCCGAGCCGGAAAGCGTGCCGCTGGGCCGACGCCGGCGCGACAAGCCGGTGGCGCAAGAGCCCGCGTCGGACGAGCTGATGCAGATCGAAACGCGCAAGTAGTCGTGCAATCCGTGCGGCATTCGCATCCGGTGGATGCCGTGCGGACTAACCGATTTTGTTCGGCAGCACACAGACCCCCCGTGTCGCAGAAACGATGATGCACACGGGTATTCGGTTTCCCCCTCTTCCCCCCTAAAGACCGGATACCTGCAACACCCGGCCCGGCGACGGCAGCCCCGTCCCGGGCTTTTTTTTGCCCGAATCAGTCCACGCGGGTGCCGTCGATGTAGTACAGGCGCTCGCCCACGCGCCAGCTGGCCGGCATCTGTTCACGGAATATCCTGCTGGAGCCATCCGCCATGCTCACGGTGTACTCGTAGTACGGCGGGTCGAAATGACCCACTGTCGCGGGGTCCAGCCTGCGCTTCGACAGGATGCGCCCGCAGTGCAGGCAGCGGGCCGCCGACTCCGCCTTGACCTCGACTGGCGCTGGCTGCGTTTGTTCCGCGATGGCGCCACCGCCGGCGGGCCAGCCCCGGTACAGTGCCACACCCGCCACGGCAGGAAGCACCAGCAGGCACAATGCAATCAGGAGCGGCAGGAACAAGTGAGGCATTCGCCAATGTCTGCTTCTGGCAGCACGCCATCCGTGCAGCAGCGAACAGGGTGCGCCAACGCACATACAATGCGCGGACCGGACCGTAGCGTGGGCCTATGCCGCAATCGACAGTTGTCAAGGGGTTCGGCGAGGAGTTGAGCGGCACATTCGCCTCCGCGCGAATGCTGCTGTCGTACGTGCTGGATCTGTTTACGCTCGAAGCCCGTCGCGCCGGCCTCTCCCTGCTGCTGATGCTGGCCTGCGGCATCATCGGCGCGTTGCTGGCTGCCGCTGCCTGGATGGGGCTGATGGCTGCGTTGGTGCTTTGGGCCGTTGCCCAGGGTGCCCTTTGGCAGGTCGCGCTTGCCGCGGTGGCTGTGGGCAATCTTGGGGCCGCCGCAGCGCTGTTCTGGTATTGCCTTCGCGTCAGCCGCAACCTGCTGTTCCCGGCGACACGCCGGCAGCTGCGCCCGACCCAGATTGCGGTGGTCCCTGAATGACCTTGCACTCCTCCGAGATTGCCGCCGCCGAGCTGCGCGTGACGCAATCCCGGCGCGAACTGCGCGGCAACCTGCATCAACTGCGTGCAGGGCTGACGCGGCCGTCCTTCCTGGGGACCGTGGTGGCGGCGTCGGCACTCCTTGGCTACGTCCTCTGGCGCCGCGGTGCGGGCGGCGTGATCGCCGGCGCGCTGGCGAGCGCGGTCATCCGCTTCGGCGCGAATCAGCTGCCGCCTAGAGCCAGTACTCCCAAAGCCGCGCCGCCCACTCCTGCAGCCTGAGCTGGAAGGACCGCGCTTTCCAGCGCTCGAGGTCCACGGCGTCCGATTGCTGCAGGTCCGCGGCAAACGCGGCCTCCATCTGCCCGGCGAAGTCGCGTCCCAGAATGGCGGCGTCGATCTCGTCGTTGTGCAGGAAGCTGCGCCAGTCGAGATTGGTCGATCCCACGCACGACCACACGCCGTCGATGGTGGCGGTCTTCGCGTGCAGGAAAGCGCCGCGCCGTTCGTAGATCTTCACGCCGGCGCGCAGCAGCGCGGCGTAGTGCGAGCGTCCGGCATGGAAGGCGAGGCCCGAATCGGACTTGCCGGGCAGCAACAGCTTCACGTCCACGCCGCGGCCGGCCGCGCCGGTCAACACATCGACGAACTGCGGATCGGGCACGAAGTAGGCATTGGTCAGGTACACATGCTTCTGCGACCCGGCAATCGCCGACATCAGCGCCAGGTAGATCAGGCTGTGCGGATCGTCGGGGGTGCTGCCGATGGCACGCACCTTCTCCCCGCCCCTGGCGGTGGATGCGGGAAAGTACCGCGCGCGGGACAGCGGCGCGCCTTTCTGCTTCGCCCAGGTCTGCAGGAACAGCTTCTGGAAATCCTCCACCGCCGGGCCTTCGATCTGCAGGTGCGTGTCGCGCCACGCGGGCTGGCCCGGGTCCCGCGCTGCGGGCCGTGCGGACGACCCGCCGGAATGCACGCGGCTGAAGTTTATGCCGCCCACGAACGCCGTACGCCCGTCCACCACCAGGAGCTTGCGGTGGTCCCGGTTGTTGACGAGCCAGCCCTTCTTCGCGGTTGCGGGGTTCACCGGATTGAACTCGAGCACTTTCACACCCCCGGCCGCCAGGCGCTCGAAGTATGGCCGCGGTGTGCCGATGGACCCCACGCTGTCGTACACCACATGGACCTGCACGCCCTGCGCGCGCTTGCTCAGGAGCATGTCCGCGAGCTTGCGCCCGACCTCATCGTCCTCGATCTTGTAGCTCTCGAGATTGATGTGGTCTGTGGCGGCGCCGATTGCAAGGAACATCGCGCGATAGGTAGCCTCACCGTCCTGCAGCAGGCGCACGTTGTTGCCTGCGGTGAACGGCATGCCGACGATCTCCTGCGCCGCGCGATCGCCCACATCGGGCAACTGCGCGCATCCCGCCACGAGCAACCCGCAGCCGAAGGCGAGAAAGCGTGTCATAGGATGAACACTACACGCCCTGAACGTCCTGCCTGCGTTCGGCAGCGCACTTTGCTCGATGCAACAAGGAAAAGGGCCCGCCGCGCTGGCGACAGGCCCCCGCAACGCCATTGCCGGCGTTGGTTTGATGGGTGAACTTCGGTCAGCGCAGCATGCGGCTGACGAGGAAACCAACGACCGCGGCGATGCCCACCGATTTCAGCGGATTGGCAGACACGTAGCTGCACGTGTCCGACACCAGTTTCTTCTGCGCTGCGTTCAGGCTCTCGCCCTGCTGCGCCAGCCACTCGGCCGCAGGGGCGGCGGCGCCGGCCGCGCTGTCCACCACCTCGTGCGCCATGCCCGCCACCCGCTCGATCGCGGGTTTGGCGGCTCCGGCAATCGAATTGACGGCGGCGTGGGCACTGGTCGAGGCCTTGTTCAGGGCGTTGTCTGCGCTGTTTTTTATGCCGGCAGCACCGGACGTATTGACGCGTAGTGTGGATTCCATTTGCAGCTCCTGTTCGGTTGGCGGATGACTAATTGAAGATGAGGTAGACGATCACCAGCACGATGACCGGCACGCCCATCACCCATCCAAGAAAGTACTTGCCCATGTTCGATACTCCAGTTGAGTTGATTTGGCGTCGCCCGTAGACAGTACGCAGCGGCGCAAGCGAAAACCGTTCGTTGGCGCACGATTGCGGCATTGAAAAGAAAGAGGCCCCGCTCGCGCGGGGCCCCAGGTTGCGTGCTGCCGGAGGATCCGCTTACCGTGCGTTCCTCGATCCGGAGATCTCGATCTCGACGCGGCGGTCAGCCTGCAGGCAGGCGATGTTGGTCTTGTTTTTGGCATCCTCGCAGTTTGCCGTTCCCGAGGTGGGCTGCGTTTCGCCCAGCGCGCTGGTCTGGATGCGATCGGCCGACAGGCCCTTGCTGATGAGATAGGACTTGACCGTGCTGACGCGCGCCTCCGAGAGCGCCTGGTTGGACTCCTCCGAACCCATGCGATCGGCATGCCCGATGGCGACGATGGATTTCGACTCGAGACCCTCGTATCTGCCGATAAACGCGTCGAGGGATTCACGGCCCACCGGACGCAGGTCCGACTTGCCGGAGTCAAACAGCACATCGGCGTCGAACGTGACGTTCTCGGTCATCACCACCGGCGCCACGGGCGCCGCTGCTACTGGCGCTGGAACCGGGGCCGGGGCTACGGCTGCGGGTGCCGCGGCGGGCGCGACGTATTGCGTGACCGGCGCCACGGGCCGGGGGTCATGGCACGCGGCGTTCCACGCGGGCGGTGGGCCGAAGGCACTGTGCACGCACTTGCCGTCGCCGCTCCTCACCGGCTGGCCCTGCCCATCCATGAGCAGCGACTTCTCGTTGATGTCCATGGCCTGTGCGCCGGCGGCCAAGGGGAAAGCGCCGAACGCCAGGGCGCAGGCGAAGGTCAATGCGGCTTGCCGCTTGCTGAATCTGTTGTTCATGAGGTTGTTCCTTCCATGACAGCTGTGCTGTGGTTCAGAAAAAAGGTACTGAGTGGTCACCCGAGGAGTGTGGACGCCGAGCCGAGCGTCATCTGCCGGGTAGCACACATTCCCCGGCGATTTCGAAAAGGCGAATTCGAGCGGCTTACTAAGGGGCGCCAGCTGCCGGCTGCCGCGCCAGATCGACGATCATCACCAGGTCTTCGCCGAAGCGCTGAACGTTCAAAGCGCGCATCAGCGCCTGCTCCTGCGCCGCCGATTCGAGCCGCAGCAAGCACAACGCCCAGCGCCTCTCGGCCTCCGCCATCGTCAGGACATCGATGTACGCGACCTTGCCGTACTCGGCGCACAGTTCATTGATCGCGGACCGCAGGCTGGCGGCGTCGCCGCAGCCCGTCAGCGTTTTCATCCGCAGCTCGCCCGCCCTCATGACGGCTTCGCCAACGGCAGGCTCATCGTCAGGGTGGTGCCGGTGCCGCGCGTGCCCGTGACTTCGCAAATTCCGTTGTAGTTGCGCGCACGGGCGCAAATGGCGGCGATGCTGCCAGTGCCTGAAGCGGGGGTCGCCTCGCCCAGTCCGATGCCGTCATCGCGCACCACCAGGGTCACTTGGTACGGCGTGATGGTGAGCGCGACCGCCACGCGGCTCGCACCGGAATGGCGGGCAACGTTGCTTAACCCTTCGCTGTACACGTCGAACAGGGCTTCGGCATAGCCCACGGGCAGGTCGCAGCCCGCCGTATCGTTCACCGTCAGCTCGTAGCGGATGCCCGTACACTTCTGGAACTGTCGCAGGTGCCACTCGACCGTCGCGCCCGGGCCCAGCGTATCCAGCAGGACCGAACCGAGCTCCGCGGAAACCTGCCGCGCCCAGCCGCTACTGCGCCGCAGGCGCCCGATCGCCTCGTTCACTCGGCCATTGACCCGCGGCGGCATGCTGGCGTCCGCCTGGATCGCCGAGCGCAGCTGCATGGTGATCGAGGTGAGCGTGTCTTC
>DASTTC010000134.1:0-5575 GCA_035760345.1 Burkholderiales bacterium
CGTGACCGGCGAGTCCTCGATCCAGATGTGCCTGCAGGAGCTCTCCACCTGCAAGCAGTACCGGCTGCCGATCAAGATCATCAACCTGAACAACAAGTACATGGGCATGGTGCGCCAGTGGCAGCAGTTCTTCCACGGCAACCGCTACTCCGAGTCCTACATGGATGCGCTGCCCGACTTCGTGAAGCTCGCCGAGGGCTACGGCCATTCGGGCCTGCTGATCGAAAAGCCGGCGGACGTGGAGCCGGCGCTGCGCGAGACCTTCAAGCGTACGAAGGACCTGGTGTTCCTCGACTTCCTCACCGACCAGGCCGAGAACGTCTATCCGATGATCCCCGGCGGCAAGGGCATCACGGAGATGATCCTCTCCGAGGATCTTTGATGAAGCACATCATCTCGATCCTGGTCGAAAACGAGGCCGGGGCGCTGTCGCGCATCTCGAACATGTTCTCGGCGCGCGGCTACAACATCGAGTCGCTCACCGTGGCGCCGACCGAGGACGCGTCGATGTCGCGCATGACCGTGGTGACGGTGGGCTCGGACGAGGTCATCGAGAAGATCACCAAGCAGTTGAACAAGCTGGTCGAAGTGGTCAAGGTGGTGGACCTGTCGGAAGCCGAGCACATCGAACGCGAGCTGATGCTGATCAAGGTGCGCGCCGGCGCCAAGGAGCGCGAGGACATGAAGCGCATGGCCGACATCTTCCGCGGGCGCATCATCGACGTCTCCGACAACACCTACACCATCGAACTGACGGGCGATGGCAAGAAACTGGATGCCTTCATCCAGGCGCTCGACCAGGGCGCGATCGTGGAGACGGTGCGCACGGGTGCCAGCGGCATCGGTCGCGGCAACCGCGTGCTGCGCGTCTAGCGGCAAGCAAGTGGGGTCCGACCCCATTTTTCCATCCAGAGGAGAAACATGAAGGTCTACTACGACAAGGACGCCGATCTCTCGCTCATCAAAGGCAACAAGGTCACCATCCTCGGCTATGGCTCGCAGGGCCATGCGCACGCGCTCAACCTCAAGGAATCCGGCGTGAAAGTCACTGTCGGCGTGCGCAAGGACGGCGCGTCGTGGGACAAGGCGAAAAAGAGTGACGTGAAGGTCGCCGACCTGGCCGAAGCGATCAAGGGCGCGGACATCGTCATGGTCCTCATGCCCGACGAGCACCATGCCCAGATCTACCGGGATTTCATCGAGCCGAACATCAAGCAGGGCGCCTCCCTCGCCTTCGCGCACGGCTTCAACATCCACTACGGCCTGATCCAGGCGCGCAAGGACCTTGACGTATGGATGGTCGCGCCCAAGGCCCCGGGGCACACCGTGCGCTCGACCTACGCCGGCGGCGGCGGCGTGCCGATGTTGATCGCGGTGCACCGCAATTCCTCGAAGAAGGCGCGCGAGCTGGCGCTGTCCTACGCCGCGGCCATCGGCGGCGGCAAGGCCGGCATCATCGAGACGGACTTCAAGGAAGAGACCGAAACGGATCTGTTCGGCGAGCAGAGCGTGCTGTGCGGCGGCTGCGTCGAGCTGGTGAAGGCCGGATTCGACACGCTGGTCGAGGCGGGCTATGCGCCGGAAATGGCCTATTTCGAGTGCCTGCATGAGCTCAAGCTGATCGTCGACCTGATGTACGAGGGCGGCATCGGCACCATGAACTACTCGATCTCCAACAACGCCGAGTACGGCGAGTACGTGAGCGGCCCGAAGATCATCGACGCGGGCACGCGCGCGCGCATGAAGGAAGTGCTCGCGCGCATCCAGTCGGGCGAGTACGCGAAGGACTTCGTGCTGGAGAACCGCGCCGGCGCACCGGTGCTGCTGTCGCGTCGCCGCATGACCGCGGAGCTGCCGATCGAGAAAGTCGGCGCGCGACTGCGCGAAATGATGCCCTGGATCCGGAAGAACCGCCTTGTCGACACCTCGAAGAACTAGCCTTCTCGCTGTCGTCGCTCTCGCCCTCGCGCTGACGGCCTGCTCCGAAGAGCAGTCGAAGGAGATCGGCCGCATCCCGAAGAAGACGATGGACAAGGCCAGCGACGACGTGCACAAGGCGATGCAACAGGGTGCCGACCGTCTACGCAAGCAAGACAAGGACTAGTGCGGCCGGCGTACCCGCATCCGTTCATCGCGCGCGAGGGCTGGCCGTTTCTCGCCGTGGCGGTTGCCGCCGCAGTTCTGGTGGCGTGGCTGGCGGGCGTCTGGTGGTCGCTGCCCCTGTGGATCGCCGCCCTGTTCGTGCTGCAGTTCTTCCGCGATCCGCCGCGCGAGGTGCCCGATGACCCGGCCGCGGTGGTCTCCCCTGCCGACGGGCGCATTGTCGCGGTGGAGAAGGCGCGCGATCCCTGGCTGCAGCGCGACGCGCTGAAGATCAGCGTGTTCATGAACGTGTTCAACGTGCACTCGAACCGCGCACCGGTGGACGGTGAAGTGAAGCAGGTCTGGTACCACGCCGGGCGGTTTGTCAACGCGGCCCTCGACAAGGCGTCGCTGGAGAACGAGCGCAACGCGGTGTGGCTGCGCACGCGCTCGGGAAGGGACGTGACCTGCGTGCAGGTCGCCGGGCTGATCGCGCGCCGCATCCTGTGCTACGTTGGCGCCGGCGCGGCACTGTCGAGGGGAGAGCGCTTCGGCTTCATCCGCTTCGGGTCGCGCGTGGACGTATACCTGCCGACCGACGCACAGCCCGCGGCTGCCATCGGCGACAAGGTCTACGCGGCTGAGAGCGTGCTGGCAAGGCTCGCGCAGGATGGCTGATCCCCGCGATCCGCAGCAGCAGGACTATCTGCCGGGCATGGTGCCGCCGCGCGGCGGCACCATGCGCCGGCGCGGCATCTACCTGCTGCCCAACCTGTTCACGACCGCGGCGCTGTTCGCCGGCTTCTACGCCATCGTGCAGGCGATGAACGGCCGCTTCGGCGAGGCGGCGGTCGCGATTTTCGTCGCCGGCTTGCTGGACGGCCTCGACGGGCGCGTCGCGCGCCTCACGCGCACCCAGAGCGAGTTCGGCGCCCAGTACGACAGCCTCTCGGACATGGTTTCGTTCGGCGCGGCGCCGGCGCTGGTGCTCTACGAGTGGGCGCTCAAGGACCTGGGCCGTTTCGGCTGGCTTGCGGCCTTCGTCTACTGCGCGGGCGCGGCGCTGCGGCTGGCGCGCTTCAACGTCATGATCGAGGTCTTGGACAAGCGCTACTTCCAGGGGCTGCCCAGTCCGGCCGCGGCGGCACTGGTGGCCGGGTTCGTCTGGCTCGCGCACGACAACAAGATCCCCATCGACGCCTACGGGATGCCGTGGGTGGCGGCCTTCCTGGCGCTGTATGCGGGACTCACCATGGTGTCCAACGTGCCCTTTTACAGCTTCAAGGACCTCAACTTCAGGAAGAGTGTGCCGTTCTGGGCGATGCTCCTCATTGTCCTTGGCTTCGTACTGGTGTCCTCGGATCCCCCGATCGTGCTGTTCCTCCTGTTCTGCGCCTACGGCCTGTCGGGCTATGTGCTGTGGCTGTGGGCGCTGCGCAAGCCGTCCCGAGCGCGTCCTTGACGCCCGCGCGCGGCGCGGGCTATAGTGCGCCGCATGCATCAGGCCCAGATTCTCGGTATCGCCCTCTCGCTCGCGCTTCTTGCGCTGAGCAGCCTGCTGCTGCGCCCCGCGCGCGCAAACTAAAACCCCCAATTCGGCTGTACCCCTGACCGCCCACCCGGCGGCAAGGACCCATCGCATTCCCACGAGGAGCGGACCATGAGCAAGGGCAAATTGATCATCTTCGACACCACCATGCGCGACGGCGAGCAAAGTCCCGGCGCGTCGATGACCAAGGACGAGAAGCTGCGCATTGCGCGCGCCCTGGAGCGCATGCGCGTGGACGTGATCGAGGCGGGCTTCCCGGCCTCCTCGAACGGCGACTTCGAGGCCGTGCAGGCCATCGCCAACGTGGTCAAGGACTCGACGGTGGCCGGCCTGTGCCGCGCCAACGACCGCGACATCCAGCGCGGCATCGACGCGCTCAAGGGCGCCAGGCGCTGGCGCATCCACACGTTCATCGCCACCAGCGCGTTGCACATGGAAAAAAAGCTGCGCATGACGCCCGCACAGGTGCTCGAGCAGACCAGGCTCTCCGTGCGCTACGCGCGAAACGCGTGCCCGGACGTGGAGTTCTCCCCCGAGGACGGCAGCCGCTCGGACCCCGACTACCTGTGCCGGGTGCTCGAAGCGGCAATCCAGGAAGGGGCGTCGACCATCAACATTCCGGACACGGTGGGCTACGCTGTTCCCGAGCAGTTCGGCGACATGATCAAGCGCCTGCGCGAGCGGGTGCCGAACTCGGACAAGGCGGTGTGGAGCGTGCATTGCCACAATGACCTTGGCATGGCGGTGGCCAATTCGCTCGCCGCGGTGATGATCGGCGGCGCGCGCCAGATCGAGTGCACGGTCAACGGCCTCGGGGAGCGCGCCGGCAACACCTCGCTCGAGGAAGTGGTGATGGCGTTGCGCACGCGCAAGGACTTCTTCGACCTCGAGACGCGCATCGACACCACGCAGATCGTCCCCACCTCGCGCCTGGTGTCGCAGATCACCGGATTCGTGGTGCAGCCGAACAAGGCGGTCGTCGGCGCGAACGCCTTCGCGCACGCTTCCGGCATCCACCAGGACGGCGTGCTGAAGGCGCGCGAGACCTACGAGATCATGACCGCGGAAGACGTGGGCTGGACCACCAACAAGATCGTGCTCGGCAAGCTCTCCGGGCGCACGGCTTTCAAGCAGCGGCTGAAGGAGCTCGGCATCGAGCTCGACAACGAGGACGCGTACAACAAGGCGTTCCAGCGCTTCAAGGACCTGGCGGACAAGAAGGCCGAGATCTTCGACGAGGATCTGCAGGCGCTGGTGTCGCAGGAGGCCGGCGTGTCGGCCAACGAGCACTGGCGGCTGGTGACTATGAATCAGGCGAGCGGCATGGGCGAAAAGCCGCACGCGCGCATCGTGCTGACGGAGAACGGCTCGGAGCGGGAAGCCCAGTCGCAGGGCGACGGCCCGGTGGACGCGACTTTCAAGGCCATCGAGTCGTTGGCGAAAAGTGGCGCCGAACTGCTGCTGTTTTCGGTCAACGCCGTGACCCAGGGCACCGAGTCGCAGGGCGAGGTGACGGTGCGCCTCGCCAAGGGCGGGCGTATCGTCAACGGTGTCGGGGCGGACACCGACATCGTGGTGGCCTCGGCCAAGGCCTACATCAGCGCGCTCAACAAGCTTGCGAGCAAGATGGAGCGGCTCAACCCGCAGCACCCACAGTGAGGCAGCCGCGAGGAGACGGATCATGAGCGAAACCCGGGGAAAGCGCCCCGAGATCACCGTGTCGACTGCCGATCTCGACCGGCTGGAGGGACTGCTGGGCGAACTGCGGGCCGGCGCGCCGGAGATCGCCGACGGCCTGCGTTCGGAGCTCGATCGCGCGCGCATTGTCGAACCCGATGAGGTGCCGAAGGACGTGGTGACGATGAATTCGACCGTGCGCTTCGTGGACGAGGAAAGCGGCAAGGAGTTCGAGCGCACGCTGTGCTATCCCGGGGAGGCCACGGG
>DASTTC010000135.1:0-2166 GCA_035760345.1 Burkholderiales bacterium
TTCGCCCGGGAAGTCGCGCGGCTGCGCGACGCGCTCGAGCGGCTGGAGAAACGCATCGGGCGCCTGGCATGATCCGGCTCCTGCGCATCCTGTCGATCGCGCTGCGTTTCCGGCTGTACCGCTTCCTGCCGCGATTTGCCGGCGAGGACGACGCCGGGCGCGCCGCGCGCCTGCGCGAGGCGCTGGAGACGCTCGGACCGATCTTCGTCAAGTTCGGCCAGGTGCTCTCCACGCGCCGGGATCTCCTGCCGCTGGACATCGCCGACGAGCTGGCGAAGCTGCAGGACCGGGTGCCGCCGTTCGCGGCCGCGGCGGCGCGCGCCGAGATCGAACGTGGCATCGGCAAGCCCATCGAACAGGTGTTCTCCGCGTTCGAGACCGAGCCGGTGGCGAGCGCATCCATCGCCCAGGTGCATCTCGCGGTGCTGCACGACGGCAGCGAGGTGGCGGTCAAGGTGCTGCGACCGGGCGTGGAGCGCGCCATCGCGCGCGATGTCGCGCTGTTGGAGACCGCGGCCTGGCTGATGGAGCGCCTGTGGGCCGACGGCCGGCGCCTGAAGCCGCGCGAAGTGGTGGCGGAATTCGCGCACCACCTCGAAGAGGAGCTCGACCTGCTGCGCGAAGCCGCGAACGCAAGCCAGCTGCGGCGCAACTTCGAGGGCTCGGCGCAGCTCGCCGTGCCGCGCATGCACTGGGACGGGTGCAGCCGGCGCGTGATGGTGATGGAACGCATGCGCGGCACGCCGGTGTCGCAGGTGGCGCGGCTGCGCGAACTGGGCGTCGACATCCCGCGGCTGGCGCGCACGGGCGTCGAGATCTTCTTCGCGCAGGTGTTCCGCGACGGCTTCTTCCACGCCGACATGCACCCCGGCAACATCCTCGTGTCCGCCGAGGGCCAGTACATCGCCCTCGACTTCGGCATCATGGGCACGCTCACCGAAGGCGACAAGAACTACCTGGCGCAGAACTTCCTCGCCTTCTTCAACCGCGACTACCGGCGCGTGGCGCAGGCGCACCTCGACGCCGGCTGGGTCCCCGCCGGCACACGCGTGGACGATTTCGAGGGCGCGATCCGCGCGGTGTGCGAGCCGATCTTCGCGCGGCCGCTGAAGGAGATCTCCTTCGGCAAGCTGCTGCTGCGCCTGTTCCAGACCTCGCGCCGCTTCAACGTCGAGATCCAGCCGCAGCTGGTGATGCTGCAAAAGACGCTGCTCAACATCGAAGGCCTCGGGCGCGAGCTCGACCCCGAGCTCGACCTGTGGCAGACGGCGAAGCCGTTCCTCGAGCGCTGGATGAGCGAGCAGCTCGGCTGGCGCGGCCTGGTGCGCGCCCTGCGCCAGGAGGCGCCGGCCTGGGCGGCGACGCTGCCGCAGCTGCCGCGCCTCGCGCATCGCCTGCTGGCCGAGGACCGCCTCGGCGCGCTGCAGGGCTCGCTGGCGCGCCTTGCCGAGCAGAATGCGCGCCGCAACCGGTGGCTGGCGGTGATCGCAGCGCTGCTTGCCGCGGCGCTGGTGTTCATTATCATGACGGCGCCGTGCTGATCACTTTCGTCGCGCTGTACCTCGCCGCGTCCATCGCCATCGGCCTGTGGGCGGCGCGGCGCGTGCACAACTCGCGCGACTACGTCGTCGCCGGCAGGAGCCTGCCGCTGTACATGAGCTTCGCACTGGTGTTCGCCACCTGGTTCGGCGCGGAGACCGTGCTCGGCGTCTCGGCGACGTTCCTGAACGATGGCATGGGCGGCATCGTCGCCGACCCGTTCGGCTTTTCGTTCTGCCTGGTGCTGATCGCACTGTTCTTCGCGCGCGCCTTCTACCGCCTGAATCTGCTCACCATCGGCGACTTCTACCGCAAGCGCTACAACAAGCCGGTGGAGGTGGCCACCAGCGTGTGCATCACGCTGTCCTACCTCGGCTGGACCTCGGCGCAGTTCACCGCGCTCGGCTTCGTGTTCCACGCGCTCTCGGGCGGGGCGATTCCTCTGGGCTGGGGGATCGCGCTCGGCGCCGGGGTGGTGCTCGTGTACACCCTGTTCGGTGGCATGTTCTCGATTGCCTACACCGACCTGTTCCAGACCACCATCATCATCATCGGCCTGCTGTACCTCGCGGTCCTGCTGGGGGGCATGGCGGGCGGTCCGGGCGCGGTCCTGGCGCACGCGGCGCA
>DASTTC010000136.1:0-6931 GCA_035760345.1 Burkholderiales bacterium
GGTTTCATTGAGGCCCAGCGACTCCTTGATCGGGATGCCGATCACGGCGAACATCATCCACACCATGAAGCACACGGTGAACGCCGTGGTACTCGCGGTGACGACCGACCAGCCCTTGTAAGTGTGCGAAACCATCGCTCATATCCCCTTGCGTTGACGGTACCCGCCGCGACATTAAGGACATACCCCCCGCGCCGCTTTGATGCACGTCAATTCCGGCACCTGCGCGGCCGTCATACTCGCTACTTCCACCTTGGGGGGGCTTCATGTTCAACGCGCGTGCTCGCGCACTCCAAGCTGCCGGTGCTGGTGATCCGGTAGGGTGGGCCAGCGGCCCACCGTACGGCCAGCGGCCCACCGTACCAATCAGACGAAAGCGAGCGCGAGGCCGCCCGCGCCGAGCGCCGCGGCGAGCGGCCAAAGCGTGCGGCGCGCGAGCGCGCGGTGGTACCACGCGAGCACGCCCAGCTTGAACGCCGTGTTGGCGAGGAACGCGAGCCCGATCGCCAGCGCCGCGCTCGACGCCGGGATGCGCGCTTCCCCGAACAGGTTCAGCGCCGAAAGCGTGATGGCATCGATGTCGACAAGGCCCGAGGCGAGCGCCGCGACGTACAGGCCGCGGCTACCGGCGAGGTCCTGCAGCCAGGCCGCGGCGAGCAGCACCACGGCGTAGAGCGCCGCGAAGCGCAGCGCGGTCCCCAGCGCCGCCGGGTTGTGCACCTCGGGCATCGGCTGGCGCTCGCCGGCCGGGCCGCGGCGCATGGCAAGCAGGTGCACGGCGAGGCCCGCGGCGAGCGCCGCGCCGATCGCCGGTGCGAGCTGCGCGAGCAACTGGGGGGCGACTACCGCGCACAACAGCGCGATGCGCGCGAGCGGAACGAGATTGGCGATGGGCACCGCGGTGAGCGCCATGCGCTCCATCGCGGCAGACTCCGCGGCGCGTCGCGCATAGAGCACCGTGGTGGCGGTGGACGACACCAGTCCGCCGAGGACGCCCGTGAGCAGCGCGCCGGCGCGCGCGCCCGCCACGCGCAGCGCGACGTAGCTCACCAGCCCCACGCCCGCGATCAGCACCACCATCAGCCAGACGTGGCGCGGATTGAGCACCGCGTACGGCCCGTAGGCGCGGTCGGGCAGGATCGGCAGCACGATGAACGTCACCACCAGGAACTGCAGCACCGACACCTGCTCGTGGCGCTGCAGGCCCGCGGAGAAGCCTTCGATCTCGGGCTTGAAGTACAGCAACGCCGTCACGCCGATGGCGAGCGCGCCGGCCACCGCCGTGTCGCCCACGCCGACCATGACGCCGAGCAGGTAGGCGACCAGCGCGGCCGCCACCGTCGTGGTGCCGGGATCGGGCTGCGGCATGTCGCGCGCGTAGGCCGCGATCAGCATGCCCGCGACCGCGGCGAGGCCCACGGGCACCAGCCAGGCGCTGCCGAGGCTTGCATCGAGGATCGCGGCGAGCGTGCCGGCGAGCGCGATGAGCGTGAAGGTGCGCACCCCCGCCTTGGCGCTCGGGTTGCGCTCGCGCTCCAGTCCGATCAGCAGGCCGATGCCGGCGCTGACGGCTAGCCGCAGCCAACTGTCGTCGAGCAACTCAGGCGCCCTTCCACGGCGCGCCCAGACCCACGGGCGCCGGCGCGATCTGCGCGATGCGCTTGAACAGCTGCTGGTAGTCGTGCTCGGCCGAGCCGGCGACGGGATCCTCGTTCGCCGCGAACGCCGCCTCGATCACCGCCCAGTCCTCGCCGCTGAGCCGCCGCTCCGCGAGCGGCAGGAGGGTCAGCTCTTCCTTGCGCATGTGCCGCCAGTGGAAATCGGCGTAGGCCTCGACCGCGCGGCGGAACGCCTCACCGCCTTGCGGCCAGGCCTGCTCGTAGCTGAGCACCGCGCGCTCAAGCTCGCGCACCAGGCGCGCGCCCTCCTTGTGCTCGGCCTGCAGCTCGCGCACCAGCGGCGCGGCCTCGGGCGCGCGCTGCAGCAGCCGCGCGAACAGGTGCTCGTCCTCTTTGGGGTGGTGCAGCCGCTCCGGAAACGTGTCGATGTAGTAGATCATGGCGCGCAGCGCCGCCAGATCGGGGCGCACGTCGGACTGCTTCGCCATGCGCGCCAGCTCGCGCAAGCCGCTCAGCACGGCGCTGATCGAACGGTGCTCCTCGCGCAGCTTGCGGGTGGCGCGATCCATGGAGTCCCTGCTCATTTGACGAGCCTCACCGGTACCAGGATGCGCTTCATCGACGATCCTCTCTCAACTGAGGCACAGCAGGCCGGCGCGCACCGCGCCATCAGATGACCTTCGAATACTCTGCGCGCACCGTGCGCTCGCGCAGGTAACGGTCGAACACCGAGCAGATCACGCGCACCAGCAGCCGCCCCTTGGCGGTGACCAGGATCCAGTCCTCGTGCAGCTCGACCAGCCCTTCGGCCTCCAGGCGGCGCAGGTCCTTCAGCTCGTCGGCGAAGTACGCCTTGAAATCGATGAGGTGCGCGAGCTCGATCGACTCCATCGACAGGCGGAAGTGGCACGCGAGCTGCTGGATCACCGCGCGGCGCGCGAGGTCGTCGGCGCGCAGCTCCAGGCCGCGCGCCACCGGCAGGCGGCCGGCGTCGAGCTCGGCGTAGTACTCGGCGAGCGACTTGCGGTTCTGGTAGTAAGTCGGGCCGATCGCGCCGATCGCCGACACGCCCAGGCCGATGAGGTCGCTGCCGCGGCGCGTCGAATAGCCCTGGAAATTGCGCTGCAGGCGCCCCTGCGCCTGCGCCTGCGCGAGCTCGTTGTCGGGACGCGCGAAATGGTCCATGCCGATGTACAGGTACCCCGCGCGCGTCAGGCGCCCGATGGCGAGCGACAGGATCTGCAGCTTGGTCTCCGCCGAAGGCAGGTCGGCCTCGCTGATGCGCCGCTGCGGCTTGAACACCTTGGGCAGGTGCGCATAGCTGTACAGCGCGATGCGGTCCGGGTCCAGCGCAATCACCTGGTCGAGCGTGCGGTTGAAGCCGTCGAGCGACTGCTTCGGCAGGCCGTAGATCAGGTCGAGGTTCACCGAGCCGAAGCCCGCCGCGCGCGCCTCGCCCACCACGCGGCGCGTTTCCTCCTCGGTCTGGTGGCGATGCACCGCCTTTTGGACCTGCGCATCGAAGTCCTGCACGCCGAGCGAGACGCGGTTGAAGCCCAGCCCGGCGAGGAACGCCAGCGTGCCCGGGTCGGCGCGGCGCGGATCGACCTCGATGGAGACCTCCGCATCCGGCGTCGGCACGAAGCGCCGGCGCAACGCGTGCATCAGCGCCTGCATCTCCTCGCGCGCAAGGAAGGTCGGCGTGCCGCCGCCCCAGTGCAGCTGCCCGATCGGCCGCGGCCCGTCGAGCGAGGGCGCGAGGAGCGCCAGTTCCTTGTCCAAGTACTTGATATACTGGGCCGATTTCGAGTGGTCGCGGGTCACCACCTTGTTGCACGCGCAGTAGTGGCAGAGCGTGTCGCAGAATGGCAGGTGCACGTACACGGACATGGGTTGCCCGCTGCCGCCGAGGTCGCGCCGGGCGAGCCATTGGCGCAGCTCGGTTTCGCCGAACGCCTCGACGAAGCGGTCGGCCGTGGGGTACGAGGTATAGCGCGGCCCGCTCACGTCGTACTTGCGGATGAGCACCGGGTCGATGACCAGATCGGAGGCAGGGTAATGCATCGCAGAGCACTATGCGCCCGGTGTCGCGGCCAGCTTTGATATCCGTCAAACCCGGGCTATTCCGCCATCCGGCGATGATCGCCGCCGGCGGCGCAGCGCTCGCCGCGCTGGTCGGCGCGAACGTGGCCGCCTTCGTGCACGGCATGGACGCGCCGTGGCTGCTCGGCACGGTGATCCTCAGCGACCTGCTGGTGGTCGGCGTGAGCATCTTCGCCGCGCTCTGGTCGGTGGCGGTATGGGGCGGGCGCAGCGAGGTGACCGAGGCGCGGCTCGATGCCATCGTCGATTCGGCGATGGACGCGATCATCACGGTGGACGCGGCGCAGAAGGTGGTGCTGTTCAACCGTGCCGCCGAGCAGATGTTCGGCGTGCCGCGCAACGAGGCGCTCGGCACGCCGCTCGACCGCTTCATCCCGCAGCGCTTTCGCGGCGCGCACCGCGGCCACGTGGAGACGTTCGGCCACACCGGCGTCACCAGCCGGCGCATGGGCGACGCCACCACGCTGTGGGCGCTGCGCGCCGACGGCAGCGAGTTCCCGATCGAGGCCTCGATCTCGCAGGCGGGCGAGCCGGGCAGCCGCCACTTCACCGTGATCCTGCGCGACATCAGCCTGCGCAAGAAGAACGAGGAGACGATGCTGCTGCAGCAGCAGGAGCTGCGCGAGCTCTCCGCGCGCGTGCTGGAGGCGCGCGAGGAGGAAAAGACGCGCATCGCGCGCGAGCTGCACGACGAGCTCGGCCAGCTGCTCACCGCGCTCAAGATGGACCTCGCCTGGCTGCGCGAGCGCCTGCCCGCGGGCGAGCGCGAGCTCGCCGCGCGCGCCGACGGCATGGACGAACTGCTCGATCGCACGGTCGGCTCGAGCCGCCGCATCGCCTCGGACCTGAGGCCGCTGATGCTCGACGACCTCGGCCTCGCCGACGCCGCGCAGTGGCTGGTGGAGGACTTCGGCAAGCGCTCCGGCATCCAACTGCAGTACCAGGCCCCCGGGGACGGCGCGCTCGAGGACCTCGGCAAGGGCGCAGCCACCGTGGTCTACCGCGCGCTGCAGGAGTCGCTCACCAACGTCGCGCGCCACTCGGGCGCGCGCAACGCCTGGGTGCTGCTCGCCCGCGAGGCGGACGCGGTGCTGGTGGAGATCGAGGACGACGGGCGCGGCGTGTCGGCCGAGGACCTCGCCAAGTCGAATTCGCTCGGCCTGAAGGGCATGCGCGAGCGGGTCGCGTACTACGGCGGCGCGCTCGAAGTCGGCCGCGCGCCGCGCGGCGGTACGCGGCTGCGCGTGCGCGTGCCGCTGCGGGCCGGGGCCGGCGCGGCATGATCCGCGTCCTGCTCGCCGACGACCACCCCATCGTGCGCGACGGACTGCGACGGCTGCTCGCCGCGGACCCCCACTTCGAGGTCGTGGCCGAGGCCGCCGACGGCGACCAGGCGCTCGCGCTGGTGCGCGCCAACGACTACGACGTCGCGGTGCTCGACATGTCGATGCCGGGGCTGTCGGGCTTCGACCTGGTCAAGCGCCTCAAGCTGGAAAAGCCGGCGCTACGCGTGCTGGTGCTGTCGATGCACGGCGAGCAGCAGTACGCGGCGCGCGCCCTGAAGGCCGGCGCCTCGGGCTACGTGAACAAGGACACCGCGGCCGAGCAGCTGCTCGGCGCGCTGCGCAAGGTCGCCGCGGGCGGCGTGCATGTGAGCGACGCCGCGGCCGCCAGCCTGGTGGCCGGCGCCGGGGCGGCGCCGCACGAGGCGCTATCCGACCGGGAGTTCGAGGTCCTGCGCCTGCTCGCCCAGGGTCTGACGCCCACCGAGATCGGCGAGCGGCTGCACCTGTCGGTGAAGACCGTGAGCACGCACAAGTCGCGCGCGCAGGACAAGCTCGGCGTGGCCGGCACCGCGGAACTGGTGCGCTACGCCCTGGAGAACAAGCTGCTGTAGCGCGGTTGTAGGACGATTCCGAGCGCCGCGCGCGGCGCTTTCCGAGGCGCGCTTCAGCCCTGCGCCGATACCGCGCCGCGCGCCTGTCCGCCACACTGGCGGCATGCAAGCGCAAAGCATCTTCCTGGTCGAGGACTCCCTCCTGGTGTGCGAGCGCCTGCTCGAGATGATCGAGTCGGTGCCGGGCGCGCGGGTGGTGGGCATCGCCTCGCGCGCTGACGAGGCCGTGCGCGGCATCCTCGCCGCGCGCCCCGACCTCGTGGTGCTGGACCTCCTCCTCGCGCAGGGCACCGGCATCGATGTACTGCGCGAGCTGCGCCTGAAGGCGCCGCGCACCGACGTCTACATGCTGTCCGGCTACGCCACCGAGCCCTACCGGCAGCTCGCGCGGCGCCTCGGCGCGCGGGACTTGTTCGACAAGAGCACCGAATTCGCGCGCGTCAAGGATGTGGTCGCCGCGCGCGCCGCACGAACGCACTGAACAAGACAAAGGGGACACACCATGCACGCCGTCACCGCCCTCCAATCGGTCGCTGCGCCGAGGAGGTTCGAAGTCACCTGCTCGAGCTGCAACCTGCGCGAGATGTGCCTGCCCGCGGGCCTGTGCGCCGAGGACCTCGAGCGCATCGAGAACGTGGTCTACGCCCGCCGCCGCCTGAAGCGCGGCGAGTCGCTGTTCACGGCGGGCGGCGAGTTCAGCGCGGTGTACGCGATCCGCAGCGGCTTTTTCAAGACGAGCCTGCTGGACCACGACGGCCGCGAGCAGGTCACGGGCTTTTTCATGGGCGGCGAGCTGCTCGGCCTGGACGGCATCGGCGGCAGCCACCCCGGCACCGCCGTCGCCCTGGAGGACAGCGAGGTGTGCGTGCTGCCCTACGCCCTGGTCGAAGGCATGGCGCGCGAGATCCCGCAGCTCGCGCGCCAGTTGCACGCGGTGCTGGCGCGCGAGATCACGCGCGACCAGGGCGTGATGATGCTGCTCGGCTCGATGCGCGCCGAAGAGCGCCTCGCCACGTTCCTGCTCAATCTGTCGAAGCGCTTCGTGCGCCGCGGCTACTCGTCCACCGACTTCCACCTGCGCATGACGCGCGAGGAGCTCGGCAGCTACCTCGGCCTGAAGCTGGAGACGGTGAGCCGGCTGTTTTCCGCGTTCCAGAAGGACTGCCTGATCGAGGTGCAGCAAAAGCACGTGCGCATCCGCGACATCGCCGGCCTGGAACAAGTGCTCGCCGCGCGGCACTGATTCCCGCGCCCGCGCCGGGCGCGAGTAACATCGGCGCATGCGCAACGCCGTCGCCATCGCGCTGCTGCT
>DASTTC010000137.1:0-2174 GCA_035760345.1 Burkholderiales bacterium
GAGCGTCGCCGGTCACGACAAGCGCGGCTATCACGAGACCGCGCACACCAACAACTACTACCGCACCGCCAAGGTCTGAGGAGATCGACATGCTTCTGACCAGAAAAGCTTCCGACCCGGCCGCCCCGCAATCGCGCCTCGCGCGCGGGCTCTCGGGCGTACTCGCCAAGACCATGGACCGGCGCGCGTTCCTGCGCCGCTCGGGCGTCACGCTCGGTGCGGGCGCCGCGGCGGCGCAGTTGCCGTTCAGCATGATCGGCGAAGCGCAGGCCCAGGCGCAGGGCGCCGGCAACGTGCAGGTGAAGCGCACGGTATGCACGCACTGCTCAGTGGGCTGCGCCATCGACGCCGTCGTCGAGAACGGCGTCTGGGTGCGCCAGGAGCCGGTGTTCGACTCGCCGCTCAACCTCGGCGCGCATTGCGCCAAGGGCGCATCCGTCCGCGAGCATGGCATCACGCACGACTCGCACCGCCTGAAGTCGCCCATGAAGCTGGAGGGCGGCAAGTGGGTGAAGGTGTCCTGGGACCAGGCCTACGACGACATCTCCAAGAAGATGCTCGCCATCCGCAAGGAAAGCGGGCCCGATGCGCTGATGATCATCGGCTCGTCCAAGCACAACAACGAGCAGTCCTACCTGCTGTGCAAGTGGGCGCGCCTCTGGGGCACCAACAACACCGACCACCAGGCGCGCATCTGCCACTCCACCACGGTGGCGGGCATCGCGAACACCTGGGGCTACGGCGCGATGACCAACTCGTATAACGACGAGCAGTACTCCAAATCCCTGTTGTTCTTCGGCTCGAACGCGGCCGAGGCGCACCCGGTGTCGATGCTGCACACGCTGCATGCCAAGGAAAACGGCTGCAAGGTGATCGTCGCCGACCCGCGCTTTACGCGCACGGCGGCCAAGGCCGACAAGTACGTGCGCGTGCGCTCCGGCAGCGACGTGGCGTTCCTGTTCGGCCTGCTGCACCACATCTTCAAGAACGGCTGGGAAGACACGAAGTACATCCACGACCGCGTCTACGGCATGGACAAGGTCAAGGAAGAGGTGATGGCCAAGTACACGCCGGCGGCCGTCGAGGAGGTGACCGGCGTCCCCGAGCAGGAGATGTACGAGACCGCCAAGATCCTCGCCGAGAACCGCCCGGGCTTCATCATCTGGGCCATGGGGCAGACGCAGCACACCAACGGCAACGCCATCGTGCGTGCGAGCGCCGTGCTGATGCTCGCCCTGGGCAACGTCGGCCGGCAGGGCGGGGGCGCCAACATCTACCGCGGCCACGACAACGTGCAAGGCGCGACCGATATCGGCCCGAACCCGGATTCCCTGCCGGGTTACTACGGTATTGCGCCGGGATCCTTCGCCCACTGGGCAAAGGTGTGGAACGTCGACCTCGACTGGCTGAAGCAGCAGTACGCCAACGAGAAGATGATGACCAAGCCCGGCATCACCGTGTCGCGCTGGTACGACGCCATCGTCGAGAACAAGGAAAACCTCGGCCAGGACGGCAACCTGCGCGCGGTGCTGTTCTGGGGCCACGCGCCGAACTCGCAGAGCCGCGGCCTTGACATGCTCGAGGCGATGAAGAAGCTCGAGTTGATGGTGGTCATCGACCCGTATCCTTCGGCTACCGCGGCCATGATGGCGATGGCGAGGAAGGAAGGCTGCTACCTGCTGCCCGCGGGCACGCAGTTCGAGTGCGAGGGCAGCGTGACCGCCTCCAACCGCTCGCTGCAGTGGCGCGAGAAGGTGATCGACCCGCTGTTCGAGTCGCGCACCGACCACATGATCATGTACCAGTTGGCGGGCAAGCTCGGCTTCGGCGACCAGTTGATCGGCAAGCGCGACGGCAAGCAGAACATCGAGTTGGCGAAGGGCAAGGGCGGCATGGACGAGCCGTCGATGGAATCCACGCTGCGCGAAGTCAACCGCGGCGTGTGGACCATCGGCTACACCGGCCAGACGCCCGAGCGCCTGCAGGCGCACATGCGCAACATGCACGTCTTCGACGTGAAATCGCTGCGCGCCAAGGGCGGCAAGGACGCGAAGACCGGCTACGACCTCACGGGCGACTATTTCGGCCTGCCGTGGCCCTGCTTCGGCACCGCCGCGATCAAGCACCCGGGCTCACCGAACCTGTACGACACCTCAAGGCACGTGATGGACGGC
>DASTTC010000138.1:0-6685 GCA_035760345.1 Burkholderiales bacterium
GCTATGACTGCCGGGTTGCGCGGGTCATCCTCCGGGATGCCGGCTTCCACCTTGCCCACCAGGTCGGCGCCGACGTCGGCGCCCTTGGTGAAGATGCCGCCGCCCAGCCGCGCGAAGATGGAGATCAGCGAGCCGCCGAAGGCGAGGCCCACCAGCGGGTGGATGATGTGCACCAGGTCGGCCTTGTTCAGCGCATTGGCGTAGAGCAGCGCGTACAAGCCCGCCACGCCCGCCAGGCCCAGGCCCACCACCAGCATGCCGGTGATGGCACCGCCCTTGAAGGCCACCTGCAGCGCCTCGTTCAGCCCGACGCGCGCGGCCTCCGCGGTGCGCACGTTGGCGCGCACCGAGATGTTCATGCCGATGATGCCCGAGGCGCCCGAGAGCACGGCGCCGAGCAGGAAACCCCAGGCGGTGGTCCAGCCCAGCTGCGGGATGAAGCCGATGGCGAGAAACAGAACTGCGCCGACCATCGCGATGGTCTTGTACTGGCGCCACAGGTAGGCGGTTGCGCCCTCGCGGATCGCGGCCGCGATCTCGCGCATGCGTTCGTTGCCCTCGGGCAGCTTGAGGATCTGCGCGCTCTGCCACACGCCGTACACGATCGCCAGTAGCGCGCACAAGAGCGCGAAGATCAGTCCGCCAGCCATGCTTGTTCTCCCCGGAAAGGGCGCGATTTTATCAGGCTAGCCGAGGGCGGCGAAAGCCTTGTCGCGGATCTGCTCGACGCTGCCGACCCCGGCGATGCGGTGGTAGCGCGGCGCGCGCGGGTCGCCGGTGGCTTGCCAGGCCGAGTAGTACTCGACCAGGGGGCGCGTCTGGCGGCGGTAGACCTCGAGACGCTTCCTCACGGTCAGCTCGCGATCGTCGTCGCGCTGGATGAGCGGCTCGCCGGTAAGGTCGTCCCGCCCTGCGACCTGCGGCGGATTGAACTGCACATGGTAGCTGCGCCCGGAGGTCGCGTGCACGCGCCGCCCGCTCATGCGCAGCACGATATCCTCTTCGGGCACGTCGATCTCCAGCACGTGCTCGATCGCCACACCGTCCGTCTGCATCGCCTCGGCCTGCCGCACGGTGCGCGGAAAGCCGTCGAACAGGAAGCCGCGCGCGCAATCCGGCGAGCGCAGCCGCTCCTTGACGAGCGCGATGATGGTGTCGTCGGACACCAGTTGGCCCGCGTCCATGACCTTCTGCGCGGCGCGGCCGAGCGGCGTGCCCGCCTTGGCCGCCGCGCGCAGCATGTCACCGGTGGAAATCTGCGGAATGCCGTAGCGTTCCGTGATGAAGGCGGCCTGCGTCCCCTTCCCCGCGCCCGGCGGGCCCAGCAGGATGATTTTCATTGCAGGCGTTTTAGCACAGCTTCGAGATCGGCCGGGGTGTCCACGCCGGGCGGGATGGCGCCGTCCTCGACCACCACGGCGATGCGCTCGCCGTGCCAGAGCACGCGCAACTGCTCGAGCTGCTCGGTGCGCTCGGGCGGCGCGGGCGCCAGCCCAGTGTAGCGGCGCAGGAACGCCATGCGATAGGCATACAGCCCCACATGGCGGTAGCCCGCGGGCGCGCCGCCGTCGCGCGGGTACGGGATGCCCGCGCGGCTGAAATACAGCGCGCGGCCTTTCGCGTCCAGCACGACCTTGACCACGTTGGGATTGGCGAACTCCGCCGCGTCGTGGATCGGGTGGCAGGCGGTGGCGACGCTCGCCTCGGCATCGGCCGCGAGCGCGGCAGCCACGCGGGCGATGAGCGCGGGCGGCACCAGCGGCTCGTCGCCCTGCACGTTGACCACGATGGCCGCGTCCGCCAGCCCAAGCGCGGCCGCGGCTTCGGCGATGCGGTCCGTGCCGGACGGATGTTCGGCGCGCGTCATGCGCGCCTCGAAGCCGTGCGAGCGCACGACGTCCGCAATGCGTTTGTCGTCAGTGGCCACGCATACCGCGTCGGCGCCGCTTTCGCGAGCGCGCTCGCACACGCGCACCACCATCGGCTTGCCGGCGAGGTCGGCGAGCGGTTTGCCGGGAAAGCGGGTGGAGGCGTGGCGCGCGGGGATCAGAACGGCGAAGCCGCTCACGCGAGCTCTTCGGCCGGATCGAGCTTGCGCGCGTCGTCCTCGAGCATCACCGGGATGCCGTCCTTCACGGGGTAGGCCAGGCGATCGGGCTTGCACACCAGCTCGCCCTCGGCCTTGCGGTACACGAGCGGCCCCTTGCACAGCGGGCACACCAGGATTTCAAGCAGCCTTGGGTCTATGGCCGAGCTCACCGAGCCTCCTTTGCAGCCACGCGTCGAACGCCGGGTCGGGCAGCGCGCGCACCGGCAGGATCCAGTGCTGCGGCTTCGCGAAGCGCTTGCATTTTACCGCGTCCTTCTCGGTCATCAGCACCGGAGCGTCGTCGCCGAATTCGAGGTCGGCCGCGCGGAACGGATGATGGTCGGGAAACGGGTGCGGCACCCCCTTCACGCCCAGCTTCGCAAGGTGCAGAAAGAAACGGTTCGGGTCGCCGATGCCCGCCACGGCGTGCACGCGCTGCCCGGCGAACGACCGGACCGGCCGGCGCTCGCGCGCGTCGGTGGCGCGGTGCACCTCGTCGCCCTCGAGCCGCATGGGGTAGCCCTTCGCCTTGTCGGTGCCGTGCGCGACCACGGCGTCCACGGTCCACAGGCGCGTCCTGGGCTCGCGCAAGGGGCCGGCCGGCAGCATGAAGCCATTGCCGAAGCCACGCGCGTCCACCACTGCAATCTCGATGTCGCGACGCAAGGCGTAGTGCTGCAGTCCGTCGTCCAGGATCACGAGGTCGCAGTCAGGGTGCTCGAGCCGCAGCGCGGCGATCACCGCGATGCGGTCGGGCCCGACCCACACCGGGCAGCCGCTGCGGCGCGCCATCAGCACCGGCTCGTCGCCGACTTCCGCCGGATCGGAGGCGAGCGACACGCCGCGCGGCGCGCGCACCGTACCGCCATATCCGCGTGACACGATCGCCGGCGACCAGCGCTGCGCTTTCAGCAGCTCCGCGACGTGGATCGCGAGCGGCGTCTTGCCGCTGCCGCCCACCGTGAGATTGCCGATGGCGATCACCGGGATGCCGGCGCGCGCGCTCCTGAAGATGCGCAGCGCGTAGGCGAGCCGTCGCAGCAGCACCAGCACGCGAAACGCGAGGCTCACCGGCCAGAGCAGCCACGCGACCGGGTTCTGACGGTACCAGAGCTTGGCGAGGAGGCGCGTGGCTAGCGGCTCGCCTGGGCGGTGAAGGTGATGTGCTGCAGGCCCGCGGCGCGCGCGGCCTCCATCACGCGCACCACCGACTGGTGCGTGGCGCTCGCATCCGCGCTCACCACCACCACCGGCTCGGCGGTGGCGCCCGCCGCGCGCTTGAGCTCCCCGGCGAGCTGCTCGATGCTGACGAACGGCACCGGCGCGCGGTTCACCACGTACTGCCCCCGCGCGTCGACCAGCACGGCGACCTCATTGCTGCGCTGGAGTTGCTTGTCGGCGTCGGCCGCGGGCAGGTTGATCTGCAGCTCGGTGTACTTCGAGTAGGTGGTGGTGATCATGAGGAAGATCAGGATCACCAGCATCACGTCGATCATCGGCACCAAGTTGATCTCCAGGTGCTCCTTCTCGCGGCCGCGCTGGAAGTTCATGCGCGCACTCAGGTGCGCTCGCCGTGTACGAGGTCGATCAGCTTCGCCGCCTGCTGCTCCATGTCGACGACGAAGCCGTCCACCTTGTTCTTGTAGTGGCGGTAGAAGATGAGCGCGGGGATGGCGATGCCGATGCCGAACGCGGTGTTGTAGAGCGCGATGGAAATGCCGCGGGCGAGCTGCGCCGGGTTGGTGCCGGTCGGCGACTGCGCGGCGAAGATCTCGATCATGCCGATCACCGTGCCGAACAGGCCCAGCAGCGGCGCGGCCGTGGCGATGGTGCCCAGCGTGGTGAGAAAGCGCTCCAGCTCGTGCGCCACCGTGCGCCCGGCCTCCTCCACCGCTTCGCGCATCACATAGCGCGAGCTGCGATGGTTCCTCAAGCCCGCGGCCAGCACTTCGCCGAGCGGCGAATCCTTGGCGAGCTTGTCCAGGATGTCGTCGTTGAGGCCCTGGCGCTGGTAGACGGCGAGCACCTGCTCCAGCAGCGTCGGCGGGATGATCTTGTTGCTGCGCAGCGAGAGCGCGCGCTCGATGATCAGCGCCACCGCGACCACGGAAGCGAACAGCAAGGGCCAGATGGGCCAGCCGGCGGCTTGGATGATGGCGAACAATTGAACGCTCCGCGAGGGTTGAACGGCTTGCCGGCGGACTTTAACAAAAACGCAGCGCCGGCGTTATCCACATTTCCTGTGGATAAGTTTGTGGATTTTCTTTGGGCAGCGAAGGCCCTGCCCCACGAATCGTCGCGCAAGTCGGCGGCGATTAAAATTTCACCAGCGGTTTCCGGTGCGCAAACAGCGGCTTACGAAAAAGAATCGGTGTCCATGCGCACTCGCGGCGCAACGCTTTGACGAATCGGCGCGCTTGTGCATTAGTGTATTCGAATGAACGACGAGTTGCTGCGCGACGCCGCGCCGGTGCTGAGCGTTTCGGCGCTGCTGCGCAGCGTGCGCGACACCCTCGAGCGGCGCTTCCCGCTCGCCTGGATTTCCGGGGAGATCTCCAATTTCCGCCCGGCCTCCTCCGGGCACTGGTATTTCACCCTCAAGGACGAAGCGGCGCAGGTGGACTGCGTCATGTTCCGTAGCCGCGCTGCAGCATTGGACTGGCAACCCGCCGAAGGCATGCGTGTCGAGGCTCGTGCGCAGGTCACGCTGTACGAGCCGCGCGGGCGCTTCCAGCTCAACGTCGAGAACCTGCGCCAGGCCGGCCTGGGACCACTCTACGAGCGCTTCCTGAAGCTCAAGGCGCAGCTGGAGAAGGAAGGCCTGTTCGACCTGTCGGGCAAGCGCGACATTCCGGCGTTTCCGCGCTGCATCGGCGTGGTGACCTCCCTGCAGGCCGCCGCGCTGCGCGACGTGCTGACCACGCTGCGTCGCCGCAATGCGTCCATTGCCGTGATCGTCTATCCCGTGCCCGTGCAAGGCGAAGGCGCTGCGGCGAAAATTGCTTCGATGTTGGCGATCGCCAACACGCGCGCCGAGTGCGACGTGCTGCTGCTGGTGCGCGGCGGCGGCTCGATCGAGGATCTGTGGCAGTTCAACGAGGAAGCAGTGGCGCGCGCCATTCGAGCGTCTGCGATTCCCGTCGTCGTCGGCGTCGGTCACGAGACCGACGTCACCATCGCCGACTTCGCCGCCGACCTTCGCGCGCCCACGCCCACCGCGGCCGCCGAGCGGGTAAGCCCGTCGCGGCAGGAATTGTTGCTGCGGGTTGCCGGACTCGCGCAGCGCGCCACACGCGAGGCCTTGCGGCGGATCGAGTACGCCATGCAAAGCGTGGATGCGCTGGCCCGGCGCCTGGTGCATCCGCGGGAGCGGCTGCGCACCTCGCGCCAGCTCCTCGGCCAGTTGGCGGCGCGGCTGTCCTTCGCCGCCGCCCATCGGCTGGAGGCGTTCGCCGCGCAACTCGCGCAATTGAAAAGTTCCTTGGGGAGCCTCAATCCGGGCGCTGTGCTCGAGCGCGGCTACAGCCTGACGCGCACTGCCCAGGGGGAAGTCGTCGTCGATGCGTCGCGCGTCGCCGACGGCGAGCGGCTGACGACAACGCTGGCCAAGGGGTGGATCGAGAGCGAGGTCCTTAAAAAGGGCAGGTAATTCCCCGCCCCGGGGTATAGGCCGAACGTATGCCGGTCCTGATGCGCTTCACATCATGTGGGGAATCGAGCATGGACCCCCATGCGTTCCTCGACAAAGCTGCCCACGCTCTGCCTGGCCAGCGTGCTCTCCTGCCTGGTCCTTGGCGCCTGCAGTTCCATTCCCAGGATTCCCGCAACCGGGGAATTTGCCGGGCACCGCGTGACCACCACCGTGGATGCCGAAGTGGCTCGCTACTACCTGGAGCGCTACGCGCAGGGCAGGCACGAGAACCGCGAGATGGATGCGCGCATCGCCGCGATCTACCGCTCGCATGAAGCTGCGTTGCCGTCGCGCGATGAACTCAAGGCCATCTCGGTGGCGCTTTCCGTCGACTTCGCAGCGCTGTTTTTCGCGGACCGGCTGCTGCAGGATTCCTGCAACAAGACGCTGAATCGACTCTTCGCTCATTACCTCGCGCAGGACGCCCGCGTTGAAAGCACTACTTCCGCCGCGTACCAGATACTTTTCGTTCCCGGGTGGGACTACGTATCGAGTGGCGGCCTGACCGGCTCGGATTTCGCAAGGCCACGCGAACTGGCCACCCGGGCTGGATTCGAGAATCACCTGGTGAGGCTGTCGCCGACGGGCTCCGTGGAAGCAGGCGCCAGGGTGGTGGCCGCTGAAATTTCCAGGCTGCGCCGCTCGGGAAAGAAGATACTGCTTGCCGGCAGCAGCTCAGCCGGACCCGCGATCCATCTCGCCCTCGGCGAACTGCTCGATGACGAGGAACGCAGCGCCGTCAAAGTCTGGCTCAACCTCGGCGGCATCCTGCGCGGCACCCCGCTGGTCGACTATTTCGAAGCACTACCCCAGCGCGTCATGCTCGATTTCTACGCCTGGGCCAAAGGCTGGGACCGGCAGGCCATCCCGAGCATGGGCACCGTCGCGAGCCGAAAACGGTTCTC
>DASTTC010000139.1:0-3324 GCA_035760345.1 Burkholderiales bacterium
TCCATGTCGTTCAGCAGCTTGGTGCGCGAACGCTCGAGCTCGTCCGCGCGAATCGGTTCGCCGGCCACGCCGTCCAGCGTCGCCAGCAACGCCTGCCGGGCGGCGTCGAGCGCGCCGTCCTTGGGCAGGCTGGCGCCGAAGGCGATGTAGCCGGGATCGTGCAAGCCGCGCTCGAAGCCGAACACCGCGCTCGCCAGGCCCTTTTGCACCAGCGACTGGTGCAGGCGCCCCTGGGGCGCGGCGCGCATGAGTTCCACCAGGATCTCGACCGCGGGAAAGTCCGGATGGCTGGCGGCGGGCGCGCGGTACAGCGTCGCCACCAAAGGGGTGTCGCCGGTCCGGCGCAGCGTCACCGAGCGCTCGCCGTCCTGCGTCGGCTCGACCGTGTACAGGGCGGGCAGGGACCGTTGCGGGCGCGGGAGCGCCCCGAAATGCCGCGCCACCCGCTCGAGCGCACGCTGCGGCTCGAAGCGCCCGCCGACCACCAGCAGCGCGTTGTCGGGCTGGTACCAGGTGCGATAGAAGGCCTGCAGCCGCTCGATCGGCATCGACTCGATGTCCGAGCGCGCGCCGATGATGGCGTTGCCGTAGTTGTGCCAGTCGAAGGCGAGGCGCTGCATGCGCTGGAACAGCACGCTCCCCGGGTTGTTCTCGCCCATCTCGAATTCGTTGCGCACCACCGTCATCTCGCTGTCGAGGTCGGACTTGCGCACGAACGAATTCACCATGCGGTCGGCTTCCATCGCCAGCGCCCACTCCAGGTTGTCGCCGGAGGCGGGCAGCGTCTCGAAGTAGTTGGTGCGGTCGAAGGAGGTGGTGCCGTTCCAGCGCGCGCCGCGGCGCGCGAACTCCTGCTTCACGTCGGGGTGGTTCTTCGAGCCCTTGAACAGCAGGTGCTCGAGCAGGTGCGCCATGCCTTTTTCGCCGTAGCTCTCGTGCCGCGAGCCCACCAGGTAGGTGACGTGCACCGTCACGGCCTCGGCGCTCGCATCCGGCGCGAGCAGCAGGCGCAGGCCGTTGTCCAGCCGGTATTCGGTGACGCCTTCGACTTCGGTGACCTTGCGCGGCAGGTCCGCGCCGAGCGCGGGCAACGCGCAGGCGAGCAGCAGCAGGGCGAACAGTTTGCGCATCAGGGAGTCCGGGCTCTCGGGGCTACCGTGCTTGGAGCGCTGCCCGGGGCAAAAGGTTCAGGACTTCGGCTCGGGGCCGAGCTTCTTGTATTCCTCGCGCATGCAGTCGCGCAGCACGGCGCCCTGCTTGCCCCGGCAGGCCTCGAGCACGATGTCGCGCCGCTCGGCATTGACGAAGTAGCGATCCTCGCAGATCCCCGGGTCGCGCGTGTTCTTGCACAGCTCGCGCGCCATGCAGGCGCGCTGCTCGGCATGCGGCGCGTAGCGGCAGGTGCGCGAGGCTTCGCGGAACTGCTCGCGGCCGGCTTCGGTGCGCGACTGGGCGTGCAGCGCCGTGCCGGCGGCGAACAGCAGTAGAAGTAGCAGCGCGCGACTCATCCCAGCTGCTTCAGCATCGTGTCGGCGTCGCTTACCTCGAACTTGCCTGGCGCCTCGACGTTGAGCTGCTTCACCACGCCGTTGTCCACCAGCATGGAGAAGCGCTGCATGCGGGTGCCCATGCCGCGCGCGTTCAGGTCCAGGTCGAGTCCCAGGGCCTTGGTCCAGGCGGCGCTGCCGTCGCCGAGGAAGCGGATCTTGCCCAGCGCCTTGAAATCGCGGCCCCAGTGCGCCATGACGAAGGCGTCGTTCACCGCCACGCACCAGATTTCGCTCACGCCCTTGGCCATGAGCGTGTCGCGCTTGGAGAGGTAGCTCGGCACGTGCTTGGCCGAGCAGGTGGGGGTATACGCGCCCGGCAGGCCGAAGATCGCGATCTTCTTGCCCTTGACGGCGTCGGCGACGGCGACTTCCTTGGGCGCCATCGCGCACTGCGTGGCGGAATCGAATTCGGTGGTTTCGTTGAGCTTGCCGTCGGGCAGCTTGTCGCCGACCTTGATCGTCATGGGGTTTCTCCGTGCAGGTAATGGGCTCGAAGGCGCCGATGATAACTCATGCCGTTTGCAGCGCCGCGCGCCGCCCGCGCTCCACGTCGATGCCGGCGAGCAGCGCGAGGCCGACGACGAAATACGCGCCGACCGAGAGGATGCCGAGGCGGTGGTCGCCCTGGAAGATCCACGTCACCACGCCGTAGGTGAGCGGTCCGAAGATCGAGGCTGCCTTGACCGCGAGGCCCCATAGGCCGAAGAACTCCGCCTCGCGCGTGCGGGGCGTGAGGTAGCCGACGATGGCGCGCCCGGCGGCTTGCGCGGAGCCCATGCAAAGACCGGCGAGATTGGCCGCCACCCAGAACGTCGGCGCGTCCGTGGCGATGTACGCGATGGCGATCATCACGATCCAGCCCGCCAGGATCAGCGCCATGGCGCGCATGTGCCCGATGGCGTCCTGCAGGTAGCCGAAGCCGAAGGCGCCGAGCGCCGCGGTGACGTTGACCACCAGCACGAGGATGATGGTCTGCTGCTGGGTGAACTTCATCGCTTCCTGCGCGTAGATCGCGGCGAGTGCGATCACCGCCATGATGCCGGCCTGGTAGAACAGGATGCACAGCAGGAAGCGGCGCAGGTCGCGAAAGTGCGCGGCCTCGCGCACGGTGCGCATCAGGCGGGACCAGGCGTTCTCCAGGGCGGGCTGCGGCTTTGCCCGTTCCTTGAGTACGAGGAAGGTCGGCGTCGCCACGAGCGCGAACAACGCAGCGGTGATCAGCATGGTGGCGGGCACGAACTGGCCGGCGGCCTGGCCCTGGCCGCTCGCCCAGGTGATGTAGGCGAGGCAGATGCCCAGGGAGACGATGCCGCCCAGGTAGCCGAAGCCCCAGCCCCAGCCGGAGACGCGGCCCATGGCCTTCGAGTCGGCCAGCTCGGGCAGGAACGCGGCGATCAGGTTCTCGCCGGCGCCGAAGAAGTAATTCGACAGGATCAGGAACAGCAGCGCCGCGGCCACCGCGCCCGGCGTGGCGAACCACAGCGCCGCGGTGAACAGCACGCAACCCGCGGTCGCCACGAGCAGGAGCTTCTTCTTGGCGGCGTGCGCGTCGGCCCAGGCGCCGATCAACGGCGCGCTGAGCAGAATGAGCAGGTAGGACACCGACAGCGCGGCGGTCCAGGCAAACGTGGCCCAGGGTGCGCCGCCGGCGACCGCGCCGACGAAGTAGGCGCTGAACACCGCGGTGATGACGACCGTGGTGTAGCCCGAGTTGGCGAAGTCGTACATGCTCCAGGCCCACACCTCACGGAACTTGACGTCCTCGGCCAGGGAC
>DASTTC010000140.1:0-2421 GCA_035760345.1 Burkholderiales bacterium
GCTGCGGTGCAGCACGGGAATGGGGCGCACAACGCGATATGATCGTTGGCCGACCCAGACCTGAGTCGACCAATCTAGGAGGAGTTGCATGAAACCCAGAATGACGTTGCTCGCCCTCGCGGCGAGCGCAGTGTTCGCCGCGCCGGCGGCGGCCCAGCAAGTCACCTTCATGACCGGACCGCAGGGCGGCTCGTGGATCCCGCTCGGCGGCGCGCTCAAAGGCATGTGGGAGAAGAACATCCCGGGCCTGTCGATCACGCAGACGCCCGGCGCCGGCATCGCCAACGTGCGCGGCGTGGACGAAGGCAAGGCGCACATCGGCCTGTCCAACTCGAACACCGCGGTGCTCGGCGTGCAGGGCGAGAAGCCCTATCCGAAGAAGGTCACCAACGTCTGCCAGCTCGCCAACCTGTATCCGCAGTATTTCCAGGTGGTGGCGCTCTCGAATGCGGGCGTCAACTCGCTCAAGGACCTCAAGGGCAAGACGCTGGTGACGCAGCCCAAGGGCAACACGGGCGAATTGCTCACCGAGCAGGTGCTGCAACTGAACGGCATGACCTACCAGTCGCTCGCCAAGTCGAACTTCCAGGCCAGCTACAACGACGCGGTGGCGATGATGAAGGACGGCCACGCGCAGGTGTTCACGCTCGGCACCACGGCGCCGGCCTCGGCGGTGATGGACCTCGCCAGCGCGCGCGACGTGACGCTGGTGCCGGTGGACGACGCCACCTTCAACGCGGTGAAGAAGGCCAACCCGGGCCACAACAAGCTGATCATCAAGGCCGGGACCTACCCCAAGCAGGACAAGGACGTGCCGGTGATCGGCTACTCGACGCACGTGGTCGTCGCCTGCGACCTGCCCGAGGCCACGGTGTACAACATGACCAAAGTCATGGCCGCCGGCGTGAACGACATGGCCGCGGTGGTGAAGGCCATCGGCGGCTCGACGCCCAAGGACATGGCGCTCGACATCGGCGTGCCGTTCCACAAGGGCGCGGCGAAGTTCTACAAGGAAGTCGGGGCGATGTAACGCCCGCCAGGGCGTAGCAAAAAACGGGGCGGCCCTGCCGCCCCGTTGCACATCGGGGGATACGCATGGCGGAAGAAAATGCTGCCACCACGCCGGTTGCAACCGCGCTGCGCTGGATCGCGCTCGCGGTCGCGGTGGCGATGTCGCTGTACCACATGTACGTCGCCGGCTTCGGGCCGCCCGAGGCGCTGATCTTCCGCGGCACGCACCTGATGTTCGCGCTCACGCTGGTGTACCTGCTGTTTCCGTTCCGCCGCGACGGCTCGCCCCTGTGGCGCGGGCTGGACGCGCTGCTGCTCGCCGGAGGCATCGCCGCGGTGCTGCATATCTTCGTCAACTACGAGTACTACACCAACCGCATCATCTACATCGACGAGCTCACCGCCTGGGACAGGTTCTATTCGGTGGTCGCGGTGTTCGTCGTGCTCGATGCCACGCGGCGCGTGATCGGCTGGGCGCTGCCGATCACCGCGCTGTGCTTCCTCGCCTACGCGCTCAGCACGCAGGTCGCGCTGCCGGTGCTGATGGAGCAGCTGTACCTGTCCACCGAGGGCATCTTCGGGCAAACGCTGGGCGTGTCCGCGTCCTACGTCATGCTGTTCGTGCTGTTCGGCGCCTTCATGGAGAAAAGCGGCACCGGGCAGCTCTTCATGGATTTCGCCATGTCGATCACCGGGCGCTACGCCGGCGGGCCCGGCAAGGTGGCGGTGGTGAGTTCCTCGCTCTTCGGTACGGTTTCGGGCAGCGCCGTGGCCAACGTGATGGTCGACGGCCCGATCACCATTCCGCTGATGAAGCGCACCGGCTTCCGGCCGCATTTCGCCGCTGCGGTCGAAGCCGTGGCGTCCACGGGCGGCCAGATCCTGCCGCCCATCATGGGCGCGGCGGCGTTCGTCATGGCCGAGTTCCTCGCCGTACCCTACGCCCAGGTGGCGCTGTGGGCGCTCCTACCCGCTCTGCTCTACTACGTCGCGGTGTTCTTCGCCGTGCACTTCGAGGCCAAACGCTACAAGCTCGCCGGCGTGCCGGTGTCGGAACTGCCGCTCCTCGGCTACGTGCTGATGCGCCGCGGGCACCTGTTCATCCCGATCATGATCATCCTGGTCGGCCTGATCCTGGGCTACTCGGCGCCGCTGTGCGCACTGGTGGCGGCGCTGTCCTGCCTGCCGATCGCGCTCATGCGCGCCACTACGCGCGCCGGCATCCGCTGGAAGACGATTGTCGAAGCGCTTGACGAGGGCGCGCGCAATACCCTGTCGGTGGCCATGGCCTGCGCCTGCGCGGGCATCGTCATCGCCTGCGTCACCATCACGGGCCTGGGCATCGTCTTCACGCAGATGGTGGTGGCGCTGGCGCAGGAGTCCCTGATCCTCGCGCTCGTCCTCACCGCC
>DASTTC010000141.1:0-3497 GCA_035760345.1 Burkholderiales bacterium
CCGTTCGGCGTCGGCCAGACGGTGACCTCGGGGATCGTCTCGGCGCTCGGCCGCAGCGGCCTGCACATCAACACGTTCGAGAATTTCATCCAGACCGACGCCGCGATCAATCCGGGCAACTCGGGCGGCGCGCTGATCGACGCCCAGGGCAACCTCGTCGGCATCAATACCGCGATCTATTCGCGCTCGGGCGGATCCATGGGCATCGGCTTCGCCATCCCCGTGTCCACGGCGAGGATGGTGCTCGACCAGATCGTGAAAAGCGGCGAGGTGACGCGCGGCTGGATCGGCGTGGAAGTGCAGGAAATCACGCCCGCGCTGGTGGAGTCCTTCAAGCTCGGCGACACGCGCGGCGCGATCATCGCCGGCGTGCTGCGCGGCGGGCCCGCGGACCGCGCGGGGGTGAAGCCGGGCGACGTGCTCACGGCGATCGACAAGGCGCCGGTGACGGACCCGCAGAGCATGCTCAACGTGGTCGCCGCGCTGCGGCCCGGCTCGAGCGCGAAGATGACGCTGCGCCGCAAGGCGCAGACCCTCGAGCTCGCCGTCACCGTCGGACAGCGGCCGAAGCCGAAGGCGCGTGACTAGCAGGAAAGCACCGGGCGCCGCTGCCGATTTCCTGCCCCGGGATGCCGACAGCATCCTGAAGCTCGCGGCGCGCTCCATGTTCGACCTGTTCTCGAACATGAGCGAGGGCATGCTGCTGGTGGACCGCGCCGGGCGCGTGGTCTGGATCAACGACAGCTACAAGAAATTCCTGCCCGCGCTCGGCTTCAGGGGCGCGGAGGAATTCGTGGGGCGGCCCGTGGAGGACGTGGTGCCCAACACGCTCATGCGCCACGTCATCGAGACGGGCAAACCCATCCTCATCGATCTGCTCACCAACAAGGCCGGCACCTTCGTGGTGAGCCGCATTCCCCTGCGCGACGACGCGGGCGAGGTGATCGGCGCGCTCGGCATGGTGCTGTTCGACCACCCCGAGACCACGCTGCAGCCGCTCATCGCCAAGTTCGCGCGCCTGCAGCGCGACCTCGACGAGGCCAAGCGCGAGCTCGCGGCGCAGCGCCGGACCAAGTACACCTTCGCCAGTTTCATCGGCTCCTCGCCCGCCGCGCTCGAAGTCAAGCGCCAGGCGCGGCGCGCCGCGCAGACCGGCTCGAACGTGCTGCTGCTCGGCGAAACCGGCACCGGCAAGGAATTGCTCGCGCACGCCATCCATGCGGGATCGGCGCGCGCCGACAAGCCGTTCATCAGCGTGAACCTCGCCGCCGTGCCCGAGACGCTGCTGGAGGCGGAGTTCTTCGGCGTCGCGCCCGGCGCCTACACCGGCGCCGACAAGCGGGGGCGCGACGGCAAGTTCAAGCTCGCCGACGGCGGCACGTTATTCCTCGACGAAGTCGGCGACATGCCGCTGCCGCTGCAGGCGAAGCTGCTGCGTGCGCTGCAGGAGCAGGAAGTCGAGCCGCTCGGCTCCAACCAGGTGATCAAGGTCGATGTGCGGGTGCTCGCCGCCACCAGCCGCGACCTGAAGGCGCTGGTAGCCGAGGGGCGCTTTCGCGAGGATCTTTTCTACCGGCTCAACGTGCTGCCGGTGCGCCTGCCGGCGCTGCGCGAACGACTCGCCGACCTCGAGGCGCTCGCCGAGCACCTGCTGGAGAACATCGCCGCGCGCACCGGCATGCCGCAGCGCGAGCTCGCGCCTTCCGCCATCGGCGCGCTCGCCGCGCACCCCTGGCCCGGCAACATCCGCGAGCTGCGCAACGTCCTCGAGCAGGCGGCCATGCTCACCGACAACCCGCGGCTCGCCGCGGAGGATTTCGCCCGCGTGCTACCCGCGCTGGCGGGCGTGCGAGCGCCGGCCGGCGGCGCCCTGCGGCCCCTGCCGGAGCAGATCGCCGAGCTCGAACGCAGCTCGATCCGGCTCGCGCTGGCGGCGACAGGCGGCAACAAGGTGTCGGCCGCGCGAATGCTTGGCATCTCGCGAGCAACGCTTTACCAGAAGATGGCCGAGATTAGTACATAGTGTATTTTTTCTATACACTATATAAGATATTGAACTGAAAAGAGTATTTTTGTTTTTGTCTGATAGTCAGTCACTTCGACTCGTCGCCGTCGTGATCTGCAAAAGCGCTTCTCGCATGGAATCAATGCGTTGAATCTTCTGGCACGGCCGTTGCAACGCTTGCGCTGCTTTTTACGATCCCAGGAGGGAGCATGAAACACCTGACCCAGTGGGTCGCCGCCGCCACGCTTGCAGCCGCGACCAGCCTTGCCTTCGCCCAGGCGAAGGACATCAAGATCGCGCACATCTACGACAAGACGGGCCCGCTCGAGGCCTACGCCAAACAGAGCAGCAACGGCCTGATGATGGGCCTGGAGTACCTCACCGGCGGCAAGATGGAGCTGCTCGGCCGCAAAATCGTGGTAATCGAAAAGGATTCGCAGTTGAAGCCCGACATCGGCAAGGCCGCGCTCGCCGCCGCTTTCGGCGACGACAAGGCCGACATCGCCATCGGCCCGGTGGGCTCGGGCGTGGCGCTCGCCATGCTGCCGGTGGCCGAGGAGTACAAGAAGATCCTGATCGTCGAGCCTGCGGTGGCCGATTCGATCACCGGCGACAAGTGGAACCGGTACATCTTCCGCACCGGGCGCAACTCGACGCAGGACGCGGTGGCGGGCGCCGCCTCGCTGCCCAACGACGCCGTCATCGGCACGCTGGCGCAGGACTACGCCTTCGGCCGCGACGGCATCAAGGCGTTCAAGGACGCGCTCGCCGCGGTCGGCTCCAAGGCGCAGATCATCCACGAGGAGTACGCGCCGCAAGCCACCACCGACTTCACCGCGCCGGCGCAGCGCCTGTTCGATGCGCTGCGCGGCAAGCCCGGCCGCAAGATCATCGTGGTGGTGTGGGCGGGCGCGCATCCGATGGCCAAGCTCATGGACCTCAAGCCGGAGCGCTTCGGCATCGAGATCGCGCCGGGCGGCAACATCCTGCCCGCGATGAAGGGCTGGAAGGACTTCGCCGGCACCGAGGGCGCCATCTATTACTACTACGGCTTCCCGAAGAACAAGATGAACGACTGGCTGGTCACCGAGCACCAGAAGCGCTTCGGCACGCCGCCGGACTTCTTCACCGCCGGCGGCTTCGCGGCGGCGAGCGCGGTGGTCGCGGGCATCCGCAAGGCCGGGGGCACCGACACCGAGAAGCTGATCGCGGCGATGGAAGGCATGTCCTTCGACACGCCCAAGGGCACGATGACCTTCCGCAAGGAAGACCACCAGGCGCTGCAGGCGATGTACCACTTCCGCATCAAGAAGGCGCAGAAGGGCGAATGGGACCTGCTCGAGCTGGTGAGCGAGATCCCGGCCGCGAAACTGCCGATCCCCATCCGCAACAAGTAACCGTCGCCGTACGGTGGGCCCATGGCCCACCCTACGCATGGGTCCATCATGGCCGAACAACCCGTCCTCGAGACGCACGGCCTGACGATCCGCTT
>DASTTC010000142.1:0-2090 GCA_035760345.1 Burkholderiales bacterium
CGCCCGGCAGCAGCGTGCTGCCCCAGCGAAAGCCCGGCGAGAAGGCGATCTCGGCGTTCTTCTCCGCGAGCAGCGCATCCAGCAGCAGCTGGTCCCAGGTGCCGTTGAAGGTGCCGCGGCGGTACAGGAGCCCCTCGGTCACCGCGAGTTTCTCCTCCAGCCTGTCCCGGTACGGCGCGCGAACCTTGTCGATGTACGCGCGCATCTCGCCGTCCGCGGGCAGCAGATTGGAAAACACCGGCAGCAGCCGGTAGCGATAGCCCGAGACCCTGCCGCCCTTCACCTCCAGGTCGAGCACGCCGAGGAACTTGCCATTCGACCCTGCGTTGGTGACCAGCGTATCGCCCACCACGAAGGGCGCCGGGATGCCGTCGTGCGTGTGGCCGCCGAGGATCGCGTCGATGCCCCGCACGCGCGTGGCGAGCTTCTGGTCCACCTCCAGGCCGTTGTGCGAGAGCAGCACCACGGCGTGCGCGCCCTTGGCGCGCACTTCGTCCACCAGTTTCTGCAGGCGCTCTTCTTGGATGCCGAAGGTCCATTCCTCGACCATGTAGCGCGGATTGGCGATCGGGGTGTAGGGAAAGGCCTGGCCGATCACGGCGAAAGTCACGCCATTGACCGAGCGCAGCGTGTAGGGCTTGAAGACCGGGTCCTCGAAGTCGAGCGTCTTCACGTTCTGCGCGAGAAACTCGATCCCGCCCAGCTCGCTCCCGATCGCCCGCTGCACGCGCTTCGCGCCGTAGGTGAATTCCCAATGCGCGGTCATCAGGTCCACGCCGAGGAGTTTCTGCGCGCCGATCATGTCGGCGCCCTCGGTCCACAGCGCCGTGGCCGAGCCCTGCCAGGTGTCGCCGCCATCCAGCAGCAGCGCGTGCGGCCGGGAGGCGCGGATCCTTTTTACGAGCGTGGCGAGGTGCGCGTAGCCGCCCACCTTGCCATAGCGGCGCGCGGCGGCGGCAAAGTCGATGCGGGTGAAGGCGTGCGCCTGCGCGCTCCCGGGCGCGAGGCCGTAGCGCCTGGCGAAACCCGCGCCCACCGGCTCACGGAAGTACACCGGCAGCAACTGCGCATGCGAATCGGTCATGTGCAGGAGCGACACGTTGCCGAAGGGCGGCAGCTCGTAGAGTTCGTTCGCGGCTTGTGCGGCGCTCGCGCCGGGGCGCAGGGTGGCGCCCGCCGCGGCGGCGAGCGAAAGGAGCCTCAGGAATTCGCGTCTTTGCATGGGCCCATTCTGCACCAGCGCGCAGGCGGGCGCGGATCAGACGGGCTTATCGGCGGATCAGCGAGACGGGGGTTGCCCGAAGGCCGCGCGGCTGCCGACAATGCCCGCATGCCCGGACTGGTGAAGCCCCACGGCGGCGGATCGCTCAAGCCCCTGATGCTCGAGGCGGCGGCGCTGGCCGCCGAGCGCGCGCGCGCCGCCACGCTGCCCCGGCTGCGCGTCAGCTCGCGCGAGAAGGGCGATCTCATCATGCTCGGCATCGGCGGCTTCACGCCGCTCGCCGGCTTCATGACGCGCGCCGACTGGGAGGGCGTGTGCGACGGCTATCGCACGGCGAGCGGGTTGTTCTGGCCGATCCCGATCACGCTGTCCGCCGACGAGAAAGCGGCCGAGGGCATCAAGACGGGCGCGCAGATCGCGCTGGGGGATCCCGACGGTGACGAGATTCTCGCCACGATGCGCGTCACGGAGACCTACCGCATCGACAAGGCGCACGAATGCATGTCGGTGTTCAAGACCACGGACCTTGCGCACCCGGGCGTGAAGCTGGTCATGCAGCAGGGCGACGTGAACCTCGCCGGCCCGGTGAAGGTGCTGTCGGATGGCGGCTTCGAGGCGAAGTACGGGCCGCTGTTCATGACGCCCGCCGAGACGCGCGCCGAGTTCGAGCGCCTGGGCTGGTCGCGCGTGGCCGCCTTCCAGACGCGCAACCCGATGCACCGCTCGCACGAGTACCTCGCCAAGGTGGCGATCGAGACCTGCGACGGGGTACTGGTGCATTCGCTGCTGGGCGCGCTCAAGCCCGGCGACATCCCGGCCGAGGTGCGCACGCGCGCCATCGGCGTGCTGATGGAGAAGTACTTCCGCA
>DASTTC010000143.1:0-7361 GCA_035760345.1 Burkholderiales bacterium
GCGCCGCGTTGTCGAGTCGATTGCGCGCGCCACTGATGGTGAAACCCTCCTCGTACAGCAGCTCGCGGATGCGGCGGATCAGCAACACTTCGTGGTGCTGGTAATAGCGCCGGTTGCCGCGGCGTTTCACGGGTTTGAGCTGGGTGAATTCCTGTTCCCAGTAGCGCAACACGTGCGGCTTGACACCGCAGAGCTCGCTGACTTCGCCGATGGTGAAGTAGCGCTTCGCCGGAATCGGCGGCAGCTCAGCCTTCTTGCTGGGGCTGCGGCTTTCCATGTCGCGCCTTCTCCACCATCGCCTTCAGCTTCTGACTGGCATGGAAGGTGACCACCCGGCGGGCGCTGATGGGAATCTCCTCGCCGGTCTTCGGGTTGCGGCCAGGGCGCTGCGGTTTGTCGCGAAGCTGGAAGTTGCCGAACCCGGAGAGCTTGACGCTTTCGCCACGCTCGAGGGCGCCGCGGATCTCCTCGAAGAACGCCTCCACCATGTCCTTGGCCTCGCGCTTGTTCAGCCCGACCTTTTCAAACAGCAGGTCGGCCAGTTCGGCCTTGGTCAAAGTCATCACAACTCCCTGATTTCTTTATTTATACGCGGGGCGTCGCTCCAAAACGACGGCCCCACAGCTCGACTAGCGCGTCACGCGCCGAATCGGCCTCCGCATCCGTGAGGGTTCGTTCAGTATCTTGCATAACTACCCGAAACGCAAGGCTTTTTTTCCCTCTGGGCAGACTCTGACCCTGGTAGAGATCGAACAAATGGACCGCTTGCACGATGTCGGGTTTTTCGCCGTCTATGGCGTCCAATAGCGCCTGCACGCTGATGTTCGTATCGACCAGCACGGCGATGTCCCGCATGACCGGTGGAAACCGGGACGGAACCGTTACAGTAGGCATTGGGCAATCCTGGAGTCCCTCGGCCTCCCCCTCAAAGCATATAACGCCTTGAGATAGTTCATATTTTTGCTGCCACTGGGGATGTAGCTCGCCGATCCATCCCACCGGCCGAGACTCCAACAATACTCGGGCGGATCGCCCAGGGTGGAATGCCGGGTGCGCGGCAGCCTCGAAACGGGGCATGCGAGGCGCACACAACGCCGCCACATCCGCCTTGAGGTCGAAGAGGTCTATCGGCCGGCTGGGCTCACCCCACTGCTCCTCATAGGCCGGGCCGCAGGCGGCAACCGCGATGCGCATCGGCTGGCGCACTCCCGCCACAGCCAGCGGGCCGTCCTTGACGGACGCATCGCGCAGGAATACCCGACCGACTTCGAAAACGCGGATGCGGGTCAACCGTCGCGCAGCGTTGTAGCGCACGTTCGCCAGCAGCCCGCCCAGCAGCGAGCTGCGCATGACCGACAGCGGGCTGGCAATCGGATTGAGCAGCCGGATCGGATTCGTCGCGCCCGCGAGATCCGCCTCCCATTGCGGTTCCACGAAACTGAAGTTGATGACCTCCTGGTAATCGCGCCCCGCCAGGCGCTCGCGCAACGCATGCAGCGAGCGCCGGCCTTCAGGGACGGCCGCCATCGCCGCCGGCACGCGAGGCGGATGCGCGGGGATGCGATCGAATCCGTGCATCCGTGCCACCTCCTCGATCAGGTCCTCCTCGATGGCCAGATCAAAACGGTAGGAAGGGGGCTCGACCGTGAAACTGCCTGCCGTGCGCTTGTACGGCAAGCCCAGTCGCTTGAACGCGCCGCCGATTTCCTTCTCCGACACGGGGATGCCGATGACCTGCTGCGCACGCCGCACGCGCATGCGCACCGGTTTTCGTTTCGGCAGGCGCTTGACCAGGTCCACCGTGGGCCCGGGCTCGCCGCCGCAGATCTCCAGGATCAGTCGCGTCGCGCGCTCGATGCCCGGCACATTGTTGTCGAAGTCCACGCCGCGCTCGAAACGATGCGAGGCGTCGCTGGTGAAGTTGTACCGTCGTGCGCGCCCGGCGATGGCTTCAGGAAAGAAAAACGCCGACTCCAGAAGGATGTTGCGCGTGACGCTCTCGGCCTTGGTGGACTCCCCCCCCATGATGCCGGCCAGGCCGATGGGCCCCGAGTCGTCGGTGATGCAAAGCACGGAAGGGTCGACCTCGATCTGCTCGCCGTTCAGCAGGAGTACCTTCTCGCCCTTGCGGCCCCAGCGCACGTCGATCGGCCCGCGCAGCTTGTCCTTGTCGTAGACGTGCAGCGGGCGCCCGAGCTCGAGCATCACATAGTTGGTGACGTCCACCAACGCCGAGATTGGACGCTGGCCTGAGCGCTCAAGGCGTTGACGCATCCACGCCGGGGTTGGCGCCGCCGCGTTCACGTTCCGGATCACCCGGCTGGCGAAGCGACCACACCCCTCGGCATGCGTGATTCGCACGGCATGGCGTGCTTTGTCGCTTGCGGGCACCGGCTTGATGTCGGGCATCTTCAACGACGCGCCGGTCAATGCCGAAACCTCACGCGCAATGCCCAGCACCGAGAGGCAGTCGGCGCGATTCGGGGTCAGCTTGAACGTGAGCACCTGCTCATCGAGGTCCAATGCCTTGCGCACGTCCTGCCCGGTGCGCGCCGTCGCCGGCAGCTCGAGCAGCCCGGCGTGGTCTTCCGAAAGACCCAGCTCGTGCGCCGAGCACAGCATTCCCCGGCTCTCGACACCGCGCAGGTTAGCCGCCTTGACTTCACCCCCACCCAACTCCGTGCCTACCAGGGCGAGCGGCGCCTTCATGCCTTCGCGTACATTGAGCGCGCCACACACCACCTGCAGCCTTTCCGTGCCGGCGTCTACAGTGCACACCGTGAGCTTGTCGGCGTTCGGATGGCGTTCGACCTTGAGGATCTCGGCGACCACGACACCGCGCAAGGACGGCGCCACCGGCGTGCAGGCCTCGACTTCAAGACCCGACATGGTGAGAAGGTGGGCGAGTTTCTCCGTATTCAGCGGCGGATTGCACAAGCTGCGCAGCCAGCGCTCGGGAACGTTCATGCGAACTGCCTGAGGAATCTCAGGTCGCCATCGAAGAACAGCCGCAGGTCGTCGATCCCGTAGCGCAGCATCGTCAGGCGCTCGAGGCCGGAGCCGAAGGCAAAGCCGATGTAGCGCTCCGGGTCCAACCCGAAATTGCGCACCACCTGCGGATGCACCTGGCCCGCGCCCGAGAGCTCGAGCCAGCGCCCCTTGAGCGGCCCTGCCGCGAACTGCAGGTCGATCTCGGCTGAAGGCTCGGTGAACGGAAAATAGGATGGGCGAAAGCGCACTTCGAGCGCATCCGACTCGAAGAAGCGGCGCAGGAAATCCGTGTACACCCCCTTCAGGTCCGCGAAGCTGATGTCCTCGTCGATCCACAGGCCCTCGACCTGGTGGAACATCGGCGAGTGCGTCGCATCCGAGTCCACCCGATAGGTGCGCCCGGGCGCAATCACCTTGATGGGTGGCTGGTGCATGCGCGCGTAGCGCACCTGCATCGGGCTGGTGTGCGTGCGCAGCAGCAGCGGCAGGCCTTGGGCATCCTTGAGGTCCACGTAGAACGTGTCTTGCATCGAGCGCGCCGGGTGGTTCTCGGGATTGTTGAGCGCGGTGAAGTTGTACCAATCGGTCTCGATCTCGGGACCGTCCGCGACCTCGAAGCCGATGGAGCCGAAAATGCGCTCGACCCTCTGCCAGGTGCGGATGACCGGGTGAATGCCGCCACGGCCCCTGCCCCGTCCGGGGAGGGTCACGTCAAGCCCCTCCTGCGCCAGGCGGGCCTGCAATTGCGCCCCGGCGAGCCCGGCGCGGCGCGCGTCCAGCGCCTGCTCGATGGCTTGTTTCGCGGCGTTGATGCGCGCTCCGGCGCTCCTGCGCTCCTCGGGCGCCAGCGCGCCCAGCCCCTTCAGCAGCGCCGTGAGCTCACCACTCTTGCCCAGATAGCGCGCCTTGGCGTTCTCGAGGGACGCCGGATCTGCGGCGCCGCGGAACGCCTCGAGCGCTCGCTCGACGATGCGGTCGGGATCTTCCATCCCCGCGCCTCCCGGGAACGGGGTCAGTGGGTAACGCTGGACTTGACCTGGCTGGCGATCTTGGCGAATGCGGGCTTGTCGAGCACCGCGAGATCCGCAAGGACCTTGCGATCGATCTCGATGTTCGCGCGCTTCAGGCCGGCCATGAAGGTCGAGTAGCTCATCCCCAGCTCACGCACCGCCGCGTTGATGCGCGCGATCCACAGGGCACGGAAAGTGCGCTTGCGGTTGCGACGGTCGCGATAGGCGTACTGCCCCGCCTTCATGACGGCTTGCTTCGCGACCCGGTAGACGTTGCCGCGACGGCCGCGGTAGCCCTTGGCCTGCTTGAGGACCTTCTTGTGGCGCGCGCGCGCCGTGACTCCGCGCTTGACTCTTGGCATGGCGGCCCCTTACGAAGCGTACGGCAGCATGGCACGCACCTGCCGCTTGTTGCTGGCGTGGACTTCGGTGGTGCCGCGCAAATGGCGCTTCCTCTTGGTGGATTTCTTGGTGAGGATGTGGCGCATGTAGGCCTGCGAGCGCTTCATGCCGCCCGAAGAGCGGATCTTGAAGCGCTTCGCCGCCGACTTCTTGGTCTTTACTTTCGGCATGACTGTTCCCTCTTTTAGCTTGACGCCGGGCGGCCCGCCGCGCGGGCACTTGAAGCCACGGCCATCACTTGTTCGCTCCGCCGTCTATGCGGCGGGCTTTGCTGCTTCCTTCTTCACCGCCTTGGGCCGCGCCTTGGGCGGCACGCCCTTTTTCTTCGGCGCGATCACCATCACCATCTGGCGCCCTTCCAGCTTCGGGAACTGCTCGACGAGGCCCACGGCCTCCAGGTCGGCGCGTACCCGCTCGAGCAGCCTGACGCCGAACTCCTGGTGCGCCATCTCGCGCCCGCGGAACCGCAACGTCACCTTGGCCTTGTCGCCGTCCTCGAGGAACTGGATCAGCTTGCCGAGCTTGATCTTGTAGTCGCCCTCGTCCGTGCCCGGGCGGAACTTGATCTCCTTGACCTGGATCTGCTTCTGCTTGAGCTTGGCTTCGTGGGCTTTCTTCTGCTCGCGGTAGCGGAACTTGCCGTAGTCCATCAGCTTGCAGACCGGCGGTTGCGCCGTCGGCGCGATCTCCACCAGGTCCACGTTGCGTTCTTCCGCCATGCGCAGCGCCTCGGCCACCGGCACGATGCCCAACTGCTCCGCGTTCTCACCGACCAGCCGCACTTGCGGCGCGGTGATCTCCCCGTTGATGCGTTGCGATCTCTCGAGTGCGATGAGTGACAGCTCCTGTGCCCGTTGAAAAAAACAGCCGTGCTACTGCGCGTTCGCCTCGCTCCGGAGGCGTGCGATGAAGGCATCCAGCGCCATGGCGCCCAGATCCTCACCGCCGCGCGTGCGCACGGCCACTGTGCCAGCCTGCTTTTCCTTGTCGCCGACCACCACCTGGTAAGGCAACTTTTGCAAGCTATGTTCGCGAATCTTATAAGAAATTTTCTCGTTTCGCAAATCTTCCATGGCGCGGAATCCAGCCTTTCGCAGCGCCGCCGCAACCCCCGCCGCGTAGTCCGCCTGGTGCTCCGAGATGTTCAGCACGGCCACCTGCTCGGGCGCGAGCCACAGCGGGAAAGCCCCTGCGTAGTGCTCGATCAGGATGCCCAGAAAGCGCTCCATCGAACCCACGATGGCGCGATGGAGCATCACCGGCGTATGGCGCGCGTTGTCCACGCCCACGTATTCGGCGCCCAAGCGCCCCGGCATGCTGAAATCGACCTGCATGGTGCCGCATTGCCAGACCCGTCCGATGCCATCCTTCAGCGAGTACTCGATCTTCGGGCCGTAGAAAGCGCCCTCGCCGGGGGACAGCTGGAACGCCAGCTGCGAGGTTTCCATGGCATGCACGAGGGCTTTTTCAGCACGCTCCCAGGCCTCATCCGAACCGATGCGTTTCGCCGGCCTCGTCGCCACCCTGTAGATCACCTGTTCGAAGCCGAAATCACGGTAGACGCGCTGCAACAGCGCCGTAAACGCCACGCACTCGTCGAGGATCTGCTGCTCGGTGCAAAAGATGTGGCCGTCGTCCTGCACGAAGCCGCGCACGCGCATCAGGCCGTGCAGCGCGCCCGAGGGCTCGTTGCGGTGGCACGACCCGAACTCGCCGTAGCGCAGCGGCAGGTCGCGGTAGCTGCGCACGCCCTTGTTGTAGATGAGGATGTGCCCCGGGCAATTCATCGGTTTTAGCGCGTAGTCGCGGTTCTCCGAGGCGGTGGTGAACATGTTCTCGCGGAAGTTCTCCCAGTGCCCGGTGCGCTCCCACAGGCTGCGATCCAGGATCTGTGGCGCGCGCACCTCCTGGTAGCCGTTCTCCCGGTACACGCGCCGCATGTACTGCTCGACCTGCTGCCACAGCGCCCAGCCCTTGGGATGCCAGAAAACCAGCCCCGGGGCCTCCTCCTGCATGTGAAAGAGATCGAGCTGCGTGCCCAGGCGCCGGTGGTCGCGCTTCTCGGCTTCCTCGAGCATCTTCAGGTAGGCGTCCTGATCCTCCTTTCTTGCCCAGGCGGTGCCGTAGATGCGCTGGAGCATCTCGTTCTTCGAGTTGCCGCGCCAGTACGCCCCGGCGACGCGCATCAGCTTGAATACCTTGAGCTTCCCGGTCGAGGGCACGTGCGGTCCGCGGCACAGGTCGACCCAGTCGCCCTCCCCGTACAGGGAAATGGTCTCCTTCTCCGGGATCGACGCGATGATCTCGGCCTTGTAGAGCTCCCCCTGCTCCCGGAAGAATTTCACCGCCTCGTCGCGCGGCATCTCGCGGCGCTCGACCGGCAGGTCCTTGCGGGCGATCTCCGCCATGCGTTTCTCGATGGCGGCGAGGTCCTCGGGCGTGAACGGCCGCTTGTAGGCGAAGTCGTAGTAAAAGCCGTTCTCGATCACCGGCCCGATGGTGACCTGGGCCTCGGGGTAGAGCTGCTTCACGGCATGGGCCAGCAGGTGCGCCGTGGAATGCCGGATCATGTCCAGGCCTTCGGGGTCGCGATCCGTGACGATGGCGAGCGTCGCGTCGTGCTCGATGCGATGGCCGATATCGACCAGGGTGCCGTCGACCTTGCCGGCGAGCGCCGCACGTGCGAGGCCCGCGCCGATGGCCTGGGCCACTTCGGCGACGGTGACCGGACCCGGGAAACTCTTCACCGAGCCGTCGGGGAGCTGGATATTTGGCAAGATGTTGGTAGGCGCGATTGGACTCGAACCAACGACCCCTACCATGTCAAGGTAGTGCTCTAACCAGCTGAGCTACGCGCCTGATGGAACGAAGCGGGAATTTTAACTGAAGATGGACCTGATTCTGTGGCGCCACGCCGAAGCCGAGGACGGTTCGCCCGACCTCGAGCGCCGGCTCACG